>JACRBK010000226.1 GCA_016234525.1 Chloroflexota bacterium | reverse complement strand
GTGCAGTATATGCGGCAGAAATATAATCTGCTGGTGGGCGAACGCACCGCCGAACGCGCCAAAATGGAGATCGGCTCAGCCTATCCGCTGCCCGAAGAACGCACGATGGTGTTACGCGGGCGCAATCTGGTCACGGGCCTGCCCGAAGCGGTTGAAGTCTCTTCGATTGAACTGCGCGAGGCGCTGGTGCCGTCGGTCAATATCATCGTGGACACGATCCGCGATGCGCTGGATGAAACCCCGCCCGAACTGGTCGCCGATCTGATGGAGTCGGGCATCTGCCTGGCCGGGGGCGGCAGCCAACTAAAGGGCTTGTGTGAATGCGTAGCGGATGAAGTGAATATCCGCGTCTGGCTGGCCGAAGATTCAATGACCTGTGTGGCACGCGGCGCGGGACGTATTCTCGAAGATTATAATAACCTGCGCCAACTGCTGGTGGGGTTAGAGCGCGGCTCAACGCAGCATTAGTACAAATTGGCAAGTTTTGTAGGGGCAAGGCTTGCCTTGCCCTCAGGGTAGGGCAAGCCCTACTCCTACAGAAGACCTTGGAATTACTATTGAGGTCTTTCCTCCTTGAAATTCTGCTTCATCGGACCGGTTAAGGATAGGATAAAAAGTCGGAGGTGTGAAGCACAAAAGATGGATACGATGTTAGGCATCAATCTGATTGCCATGAATCCTGAAGTGCGCGCCGGGCGACCCTATCTGCTCGGAACAACCATCACCGTTGCCGATATTGCTATTGCCAAGATTTTTCACCGACTGGAACCAGAAGAGATTGCCGAGAATCATAACCTCACGCTGCCACAGGTATATGCGGCATTAGCTTATTATTATGACCATAAAGCTGAGATCGATGCGAACATCCAGGAGCGGCGGAGACTCGCCGCCGAGATGAAGGAGAAGCGCGTTGGCAGCCGCCATCAGTCTTTATTTGGATGATACCCCTAGTACTTGTGATTAAAGAGAGGTAAGTCGCGTGCCGCGTGGGGGCCGTGTTTTTTCGTTTGGGGTGACACTGCTGGTCGTGCTGGTGCTGATCGCGCTCAGCGCGCAGGGCGCGTTAGGGCCGTTCGAGAGCATTCTCTCGATCCCGCTGAACCTGTTGCAGCGCGTGGTTGGCACGCCGGTACGCGAGGCGGGCGGGCTGGTCGATGATCTCTCAGAGTATCGCCGCCTGGAACAGCGTAATCAAGACCTCGAAGAATCCCTGGCGATCTACCAGGCCGAAAACGCCCAGCTTCGTGAAAAAGCCCAGGACTATGACCGCATGGCGGCGCTGCTCGATTACAACCGTTTTGGCCCCGAAGATCAGGAATATGTCACCTGTGATGTAATCGGCATGGATACCGCCGGTTTTGTGCGCGCCATTCAGATCAACTGTGGGCGGCGTGATGGTGTCAGCCTGCTGGACCCGGTGGTGACGGAATTAGGGTTAGTGGGGCGGGTGGCTCAGCTTTCGGCGACGGGCGCCGAAGTGCTGCTGCTGACCGATCCGAACAGCAGCGCCAACGCCCGGTTGCAGCAAACCCGCGATGATGGCGTGGTGATCGGCCAGTTGACCGGCGATCTGCTGATGTCGTTTTTGCCGCTCGATGCAGTGGTGCAAGAAGGCGATCTTGTGGTGACGAACGGCCTCGGCCAAACCCTTCCGGCGGGACTAGTCGCCGGGCGGGTGTTAAGTGTCGGGCTGTCGGAAAATGAGTTATATCAAGAGGCGCGCGTGCGCAGCCTTGTAGATTTTGACCGGCTGGAAATTGTCCAGGTGATTATCAACTTTGAGCCGGTGGATATTTCGGTCTTCCAGCAAGACGAAGAAGACGAGACGGCTCCCTAACTTATGGCGCGTTATGTCGGCATCCCGATTCTGCTGATGGCAGCGATCTTCAATGCGACGGTGATGGCTGAACTGCGTGTCTGGCAGGGCGCACCCGATCTGGTGTTTCTGCTGGTTATCTCGTGGGCGCTGCTCGCCGGGGCGCGTGAGGCGCTGGCCTGGGCGATTATCGGCAGCATTTTTCAAGATGCCCTGTCGCTGGTCCCGTTGGGAACGTCAGCGCTGGGCATGATCCTGGTCATCTTTATGATCGATTTTTCCACCGGGACGGTATCGCGGCGCAACGTGTTTATTCCACCGCTGATGGTGTTGGCCGGCACGCCGATCTACCATCTGGCGATTCTGGCGGTACTCTGGATGATCGACCAGCCCGTTCCGTTCACCAGCGCGTTTGTCTATGTGACGCTGCCCACCCTGGTCTATCATCTGATTTTTATTCTACCTGTTTTTCGCGCCGTTGGTTTAGTGCATCGCTGGCTGACTCCGCGCCGCGTGGCGTTGGAATAGCTGAGAGCTGTCAGCTATCAGCCGTCAGCTTTCAGCTAAATGCTAAAGTAAACCCGTTTTGCTTTTACTAAGAACCAATCACTAACCACCGGAAACTCATCTCGTAAAGCTGAAAACTATCAACTGAGAAC
Organism: Chloroflexota bacterium; assembly: GCA_016234525.1. GTDB lineage: Bacteria > Chloroflexota > Anaerolineae > Aggregatilineales > Aggregatilineaceae > JACRBK01. The sequence goes on along the minus strand of JACRBK010000226.1, from coordinate 2,026 downwards.
TGATCACTGACCATTGTTAACTTATCGCTGAGAATTTAACACCATGAACAACCGGCGTTTGGACCCCTTTCAAGGTTGGCGGCTGATCTTTTTTCAGGCCGCTGTCGTGTTCTCGCTGATCGTGCTGGTACTGCGCACGGCGGAACTCCAATTCGCGCGTGGTGAAGAATTTGCCGGAGATGCGGAAGAAAACCGGCTGCAAATTGGGCTGCAACCCGCCCCCCGCGGCGCGATTCTGGATCGTTATGGTGTCGCGTTGGCGAAAAATGACCCCGCCTATAATGTGTCGATCACGCCTGCCGGGCTGCCGGATGATCCTGCTGATGTATTGGAAGTTTATAACCGGGTGTCGGCGCTGGTCGATGTGCCTGCTACGCGCGCCGTCGCTGACGCGGCAGGCCGTACTACTGAGCGCAGCCTGGATGAGATGGTGCGCGAAGGGGAAGGTATCGCGCCTTACCGCGCCGTAATCGTAGCTCAAGATGTGCCCTATCAGGCGATGGCGCAGATTTTGGAACAGTCGGAACTGCTGCCCGGCGTTTCGGTTCAGGTCGCGTCGGTGCGCGAATATCCCACCGGGGCGCTGACGGCGCATCTGGTGGGATACCTGGGGCCGATTGGCCCTGAAGAAGAACTCGAACTGCGCGAGTTGGGGTATGACCCGGCCTTCGACCGCATCGGTTATGACGGGATCGAGCGATTTTTTGAGGAACAACTCGCCGGAAAACGCGGAACCGAAACCTGGGTCGTCGATGTGGCTGGGCAGCGGATCCGGCTGGTGGATGAAGAAAAACGCCAGGCGGGTTACACCATTCAACTGACGCTGGATGTAGAACTGCAAAAGGCGGCACAGGAGGCGCTGATCCAGCGTTTGAACACGGTCAACACCGACGCGGGCCAGGTGATCACGCAGCAGGGAGTGGTGATCGCCATGAACCCCCAAAACGGCGAAATTCTGGCGATGGTTAGTTGGCCGCCCTATGACAACAGCCGCTTCGCCCGCAACATTGACGTTGATTATTATAATAATATCCTCGGTGATCCGCTTCGCCCGCTGGTCAATCATGCCATTGGCGCGCTCTATCCGCCGGGATCAGTCTGGAAACTGATCACCGCGACCGCTGTGGTGCAAGAAAAAGTGATCGATCCCCGTGACACACTCTACTGTCCCGGACGCCTGACCCTGCCCAATGCTTTTGCCCCACGTGATGAGAGCCGCGACCAGACGTTTGTCTGCTGGTTCAAAAACCCCGGTCACGAATCAGTAGACCTGCTCAAAGGGATCGCGCAAAGCTGTGACGTGTATTTTTATCAGGTCGGGGGAGGCAATCCAGAGGTAGATGCTGGCACCCTGCGCGCGGGCGGATTGGGTATTTTCGATCTATACCGCTGGGCGACCGCCTTCGGGATTGGATCGGAATTAGGAGTCGAACTGCCGGGCGAGCTGGCAGGCCGGATGCCCGAAAGCCAATGGAAACGCCGTAACTATGGCGAAAGCTGGTCCACCGGTGACACTTACAACGCGGCCTTTGGTCAGGGCTATGTCACTGTGACGCCGCTGCAATTGTTGACCGCTGTCTCAGCGATGGCGAATGGCGGCACGCTTTACCAGCCCACGATCATCCAAAACTTGCAGGACGCAAATGGGAATATCCAGCAGGACTTTGAGCCGCGCATCGCGCGCACTATCGTGCCACAGCCCGGCCAGGATGTTGTTCTGCTGCTGCAAGAGGATATGATCCTCAAGGGTGAAGACAGCCTGGCGTGCCGGTGTGAAGAGGACAGCGAGTGGTATGATCCGGCACGCTGCAACCCCGACACTTATACGGCCCAGCACGACTTTGATCCCAATGTTGAAGACGAAGTGCGAAACCTGATTCAGTATCGGGTCAATGTGCCGTTTAACTACAATTTTAATGCCGGGGTCTGCAACGAACTCGAATTTCGCAGCCTGACCCTTAACCAGGATCGATCCTACACCCCGCCATTTGCCACCACCGAGACTCTAAGTTGGATTCAGCAGGGG
>JACRBK010000210.1 GCA_016234525.1 Chloroflexota bacterium | reverse complement strand
CTGGGATGTCACACGCGGGCAAAACGAAATTATCGCCGTCCTGGATACGGGGGTGGATATGAATCACCCCGATCTACAGGGGCATCTGCTGCCAGGGATTGATTATGTGCCTGCGGTCACCGACTTCGATCCCTCGCCCGATCCCGCCGCCCCGAATCACACACACGGCACGCATGTGACAGGCATCGCCAACGCACTGACCAATAACGGCGTGGGGATCGCCGGGGTCGCCTGGGACGCCAGCACGCTGCCGGTGCGCATCATCGGGCCAACAGGCGCCGCGATAGATGACGAAATGTTGGGAATAGTCTACGCCGTCGGACATGGAGCGACGGTGATCAATATGAGCCTGGGCGGGGCGGGGTGGTTCCAAAACGAGCGCAACGCGATGAACTATGCCGCGAATTATGGCGTGATCGTGGTCGCCTCAGCGGGTAACGATAATTCCGGCGTTCCCTTTTATCCGGCCTCGTATGACCACGTGATCAGTGTCGCCAACATCACCAGCAGCGAAACACGCTCGCCCAGCTCCAATTTTGGCCCCTATATTGATATTTCCGCCCCCGGCACGAACATACACAGCACCTTGTATGATAATACCTATGGGGATATGTCCGGCACTTCGATGGCCGCGCCGCATATCGCCGGGGTGATCGCGCTGATCCAGTCTGCTGGGCGCGCCGATACCCCCGCCGAAGTGATGGAAGCCCTGCTTTGCACCGGCAAGAATCTTGGCACGGCAGGGTGGGATCAATATTATGGGTGGGGGTTGGTCCAGGCGAATCAAGCCGTTTTGTATACCCCCGGCACCAATGCCTGTTTGTCCACCGTCGCGAACGACAGCATCGACAATGCACAGCCGCTCACCTTCCACTTTTCCCATACCATAGACACGACTCACGCCACCTCCTGGGCCGGGGATCCTATGCCCTGCGCCGGAGACAAAAACAACACCGTCTGGTATCGTTTCGACGCGACACGCCAGGGAACATTATTTCTGGATACAGCGGGCAGCAGTTATGACACCGTGTTGGCCGCCTATAGAAAACCAGCCAGCAGCCTGGAACTCGCCGGGTGTAACAACGATGCTGACGGCGGTACGACGACTTCCTACCTGCCGATTGCGGTCAATGTAGGCGACGTGTTGTATGTGATGGTGGCCTCGAATGAGAAGATAGTCTATGACCCACTCTACCCGACACGCGCCACGCCGGTGGGCGGAACCCTGAAATTTAAAGCCGAACTTGATTACATTCCGTTGGCGGGGTGTTTTGGTTCGGAGTATAGTACCTCTTCGATTATCTGCATTTCGGAATAATCTGCTACCTGAACCGCTCTTGGTTTACCCCTATCCCCCCATCCCCCTTTCCCCGCTTCGCAGAGAAAGGGGGGGGCAGGGGATGGGGCCGTTCTTAAAACGACACCTATTGAGTACTGACTGGACTGAACAAGTGGCCGACAACGCAAAATCTCTCGTTCAACAGCAGTTCGGGGCGCACGCGGCGGGGTATGTGACTTCCACCGCGCACGCCGAAGGGTACAGCCTGACCCGCTTGATCGAAATCGTCGATCCCCAACCGGGCTGGCGCGCGCTCGATCTGGCAACTGGCGGGGGACATACCGCGCTGGCGCTGGCCCGCCAGTCCGCCTGGACAGTGGCGGGTGATCTCACCCGACCTATGTTGAACGCTGCGCGAAAACATATCAGCGCGCAGCCGGGCATCAGCGCGACATATGCCCAACTCGACGCGGAAGCGCTGCCCTTCCCCGCTGGCAGTTTCGACGTGGTGACATGCCGGATCGCGCCGCATCATTTCCCTCATGTGGCGCAGTTTGTGCGCGAATGTGCGCGGGTCGTGCGTCCCGGTGGGATCGTCGCCGTGCTCGATCAACTTTCACCGCCTGATCCCAAAACGGCCCGGTATGTCAACGCCTTCGAGCGTCTGCGCGATCCGAGTCATGTATGGGCGTATAACGAGATCGAATGGCAGGGATTTTTCACCGGGGCCGGGCTGGATATTTTCCATTATGAGGCGTTTGACACGCACCACGAATTGATCACCTGGGCCGAACGCATGGGCAACGATGCGGCGACGATCACCCGCCTGCGCGTGATGCTGCAACAGGCCCCCGCCTCCGCCGCCGCCTGGATGCAGCCGCAGCCGCTTGGCGCTGCGGATAAACGCTTCGTCATCCGCCAATTTTTGCTCGCCGGGCGTAAAGGATAACGTTCCATGTCTCGATTTTTCGCGCGGCTGCTGATCATCGTTCTCGCCGCCAGCCTGATGATCTTCGCGCTGCCGCTGCACGCCCAACAAGATCGCCTGCCGAAAGATCAGCGCGCCCTGGTCGAACGAGCGATCCGGGCCGTTGAAGCCACGCAAAACTATACCAGTTTTGTCTCCCACCTGGATCAAACCCTGGCGGATTCCTCGCAGGTGGGCGAAGCGCCGGGCAGTTTTTCCGACCGGCGTTATACCATCAGCCGTGACTCATTTTTTACGCTGGATGCGGCAGGTGAGCCGAATATCCAGAGTTTACAGACTCTCGATTTTGCAGGGGAGTCGTCCGCGTGGGAAATTCCGCACCGCTACACGCTTACCTCTGAAATCCGCGTGGTAGGTGCATTGGTGTATGTGCGCGCCAAGCGCGAGTCCGCTCAGGAAGCGATTCTGCCGCAAATGCCGCCGGGCTGGCTGATCGCGCAGTCCTCGGCGCACGAGTGGGCGGCGCTGGATGCGCTCTCGCTGGACGAGTGGATCAATGCCCCTGACGAGCAGCGCATTTTTGACCTCAATATTCCGCTGCTGCTGCAAGAAAGCAGCGGGGCGGCACTTGAGTCGATCACCCTGGACGACGGCACACCCGCCGACCGGATCACCCTGACGATCAACGGGGCCGATCTGCGGCGCGGCATGGCAGCCTATGTTGAGGCACAAAGCGGCGGGCCAAACAGCACGGTCTATTATGGCAGTATTGATCTCACCAGCACCTGGATGATCACCTTCACGCTCAATGAAACAGATCAGGTCGTGGCGTTTGAGATCGAGGGGCATCTGCGTTGGACCGATTTTGATCTCAACTTCGTCTCGCCGCTGCTTGACCCTGGCACGCTGATGAACCAGGAATACGATATGATGAGCGCCTATACGATCCGCGACATCAACGCGCCGCTGGCGCCGATCTCTGCGCCTGAGGTCGAGCGCGAGGAGATTTACGGGCTATTTTAGATTAGCCTCACCCCATTCCCTCGCCTGCTTTGGGATCACCACACCGGATTTAGTATGATATTACAGTCCAATATCCATTCGGTCCGGCTGACAAAGTGGGAAGGGAGTTTATGATGTACGCCTATCCTCAAGTGACCCTGTTCAAAAAAATCCTTTATGGGCTGCTGGCACTCAATCTGCTCTTCGGAGTTTATGTGCTTTACCGCTTCGTCTTCTTTGACATTAGAATGATAGACATGATCATCATAACCATCAGCATGTCAGTCTCGATTTTCTATCTGGTGCTGTTGATCACACTGGTTAGTTATGTGGAGTATCTTGATATACGTATGGCGCGGATACAAGACAAACTGATCCGTCTTGAAGAAGGAAACTCGGTCAAATCACCAGCAGTTTCACACGCGGGATCATCGTCAGCCCGGTCAGGCGGCAGTATGTCGGATCGCCTCGGCAAACTCTAACAGCTAAAAACAGGGCGCGGCGCCGCCGCGCCCCTACAAACCACCTCGTTTTTGCTGATGGCTGAAAGCTGAAAGCTGCTCTTTATTCCCACACGCGCAGCCCAAAGCGGCTGAGATAAATCGGCAGGCTCTTAAAGAGCGGATTGGCTTCTTCAATCGCGCGGATCATCTGGCGTTTTTCGCTGGAGGTCGGGCCGCACAGCAGCGTAATCGATCCACCATCGCCGCCTGCCCCGTTCACTTTCCAGCCGATGGCCCCATTTTTCTTGGCAACATCGATCAACTGGTGCGCGTCGGCGCTGATCAATGCGGGATGCAGTTCGCCCTGAGCATCCGTATTGGCGATCATCGAACGGCCAAACGCCTGCCAATCCCCCACATAGGCCGCATCCCGCGCCATTTCGGCGGTTTTGCGCAGTTTCGCCAGCGCCGAGTGATCCGCGCCATCCGCTTCGAGGCGTTTGATCACCTGCTCATGCACGGCGGAGGATTGGTGCGCCTTGCCTAAGAAAAACAGCACCAGCCGCCGTTCGAGTTCCAACCACGCCGAGTTCGGAATAAATACCTGGGAGACCGTCGCGTGAGGATACTCGAACATCTCAATAAAATTGATCCCGCCATAGGCCGCGCAGAGTTGATCTTGAATCCCGCTCTGCAAATGCAGCAGTTCGGTCTCGACCCGGTGCGCCGCGTAGGCGACCTGATGCGGAGTCATCGTGCCGGGAGTCAGCCGGTCCAGCGCGCCGATCAGCGCCACCGTAATCGCCGCCGATGTCCCGGTCGAACATCCGGCAGGCACTTCGGAATACACATTGATATGCAGGGCGACGTTATCCGGCACGTGCATATATTCAATGGCTGCCTCAAGCAGCGGGTGGCGATCCCATTCGGTATGGCCGGGAACAATCGGGTACATATCGCCATAGTTTTCCGCGTAAAGCATGATCCGGTGTTCATGATCTTTGACCGGATAGACCTTGATCTGCACCTCGACATAGGGATAGACGCCGATATTAAAAATCTCCCCATACCCAGAGAACCAGGTATCGGTCCACCCGCCGTTATCGCAGATACGAATCGGGGCGACACTGTTGATCACGCACTTCGGGCTGCCAAGCTGCTCAATACTCACGGTCAAAAAATCCTCTCTTTAGGGGCATTACTAAAAGTAAGAACAGGCTAACTATACTTCCCCCATCGGCTGGCGGCAACCCCGATCTGGCAGAGCGGCTTTACCCTCTACTGGTCAGTCCACGTTGACTTTGTAGGGGCGATGCTTGCGTCGCCCAGGGCAGGGCAAGCATCGCCCAATAGGCGTCAATTTAAGAACGGCCTCACCCCCCTCCCCCCTCTCCACCCGAGTTGGAGAGGGGACCGCAGCCGAGCGGGTCTCCGTAGGAACGCAGCACCATCACGCCTGGTCCTTCCCTTCTCCACCAGTACAACGCAGTGGAGAGGGGAATAGCTGAGCGCAGCCTCACCTCGCATTGACTAAAAACTAGAACTAAAAACTGTTAACTGAAAACGGTCAATTTGTTCGTCGCTGATAGCTGAATGCTGAGGGCTGTGTTATCCTTGCGGCGTTTAGGGGAACGCAGTGGGCGATCCCCGGCAGCGTTGGAGTTTCATAAATGAACGAATCCGTGCGGCAAGTTGCCCCGGTGGTGATTTCGATCCTGGTGATTATTACGGTGGCGGTGCTGCGATCCTATTCTAAAACCCTGGCCGCGATCACGGCGACCATGCCGATCAATATTCCGCTGGCGCTGTGGATCATTTATGCCTCCGACAACAATTCTCAGCAGGAACTCTCTCAATTTGCCACAAAACTGCTGGTCGGGCTGGGCGCGACGGTGGCGTTCACCGCCGTGATGTGGCTGGCGGCCCGCGCCGGGTGGAGTCTGATCCCGATGTTGGGGGTGAGTTATCTGGCCTGGGCGCTGACGCTGGGGATTCAGTACGTCCTGCGCACGTTTGTGTTTTAAGGTTTAGCCCCTCCCCTGTGTCCCCTCCCCGCTGCGTTGTGCTGGTGGAGAGGGGAAAAAAGCGGGCGCAGTGCGCCGTTTCCCTACACAGACCCGGTCAGGAAAGGCTCTCAAGCTACCAGTTACCGGATCGTAGATGAGCAGAATTGTTATGGCGCAGATCGCGGTGTGGCAGTGGGAACCAGACAGGGCGGGGTCCCATAATCCACACATGGCTGCGATGAATTGCCCGCCAGTAATATGTCAAGCTGGTTGTCTTTGAATGCAGAAACTAGAACCACATTCTCGATCATATACCGTGAATCAGTCGAAAATACGAGACGCTTATCCGCGTAAACGAGGTTGTAAACCACAATACCTGTTCCATTGGTGATTAGTTGTTCTATAACGGCATCCGGTGACCCAAAGGCCTCAATAACCGTTGTCAGATCAACATCGAGCGTGACCGCGACCTGACGCACGATCTCGCCGTGAAAGGTTATGAATCCCCCTTTTGGATGTATTTCGTTTATGGCAAACGATTGCCCATCTTTCGGCTCCCACCACCAAATCGCGCTATCTCCATAGTCATCAATAACAGGCTCTATCCCCAGTGTGTTGAATATGCCCATTACATCAGTTTTCGTAGACGTATCCAACTCGATCCCCTCAAAACAGGCATGGTCGCAGCTGGTAAGCATGTCGCGCAAGGCTTGCGCCTTAGGGCTGGCGGGTTCGTCAGGTTGTCTGGTTGGTATGCTGCGCTGCTCAGATGATTTGTCGGAGGGTTCGGACACTACCCCGATATACAGCAGGTACAACACCGCCGCCATCAACAGGCAAACCACCACAGCTATTCCATACCTTTTCATGATCGTTAAACTCCTATGCCCTACTGGTTTGTACCTGCATCGAAACACGAATTTTATGGTTCTAACGCCTGAACATTATCGGTACAGTCGCCCGCAAACTGATCGGCGTATTCCGACCAGACGAGCGGTACGACCCGCCCATCTTTGTTTTGATACGCTCTCGACCTCTATTCAACAATCAAACGCTGTCAAAAGGTCAAAAAGTGTTTAATCGGAATCAGCGACAGGAAACCAGATCGGGTTTGCGCCGACAAGAATCTGATCTGCGTCCTCGCCATAGGTTATCCATTGATTTGTAGGTCCTAAAACGCCTATATGTGTCTGCGAGTTTGCCCAGAATGTAATAGCCAGGGTGGCATTGTCTGAGGCTAAACGCATAGGCATGTGAGGAATGGCAGATGGGAAAGCGGGATCTTGTGGATTAGGCGGATACAGTTGCCTCAAGTTCACAAGTGTGTCGTTTGCCAAGATATATTTGAACAAACTGAAAGAGTCATCTTGAAGATGACCAATAAAATAGAAAGAGGTTTCATCCGATTGCCAAACAGGGCATTCCATCTCTGCAATTCCTGCCTGTTGGAGTCTATCGCTACCCATGGTTTGAACAATCTGACCTTCAGGTGTAACCACAGCCCACTCTGTCAGTGCATCATTGAGAGATGCCTGAGCTATCAAATACTGGCCTTGAGGAGAAAACTTGGGGCAATATAGTAGATGTCCCTGGGATGATAGTTCTTGGGGGAGCGCAATCTCAGTGTTTTGCCATAAGTCAATGGTGGTTGAATTCCACTCACGAACCAGCAAATAATGGAGGTCTTCAGTCCAGTAGACCTCGGAAGGTGGTCGGTGGGCCACAGTTTGAGTTTGATAAAGAACTTGCTGCGTTTGCCCCGTTGACACATCGGCTTTCACCAGGCTTGCTGCCCAAGTCCCGTCAGGATTTGTGTAAGTCATAAAGAACTGGGCATAATCGGTTACGAAATAAATATAATGCCCATCTTCTGACCAAGTTGTCATGTAATTGGAACCTCGGTCTCCAAAGTCATAACTGACGATTTTGTCTTCAAAACAAGATTGTAGAGCTCCTTCCCGAGTGAGTAGACACAGTTCCATATAGTCTGAGGTCAGGGATGATTCGCGTAAAATTGCCAACAAGTCTCCATTGGGAGACCAGCTTATTGGTCGAATGTAAACGCCTTCATCTACATAAAATGTGGATATCTGCGCGGTTTGAGCATCGACGCGCATCAGAGTAGTGTATAGGCCCATGTTTCCTGTAATCGTCTTGAAGAGTAGGTCAGCAGGCAGCGAATTATCATCTACTTGGGTATCATCTGAGGTAGTGCAGGCACTAAACAGAATACTCAACCCGACTAGAATCACAAGCAGTGTTCGCATTGTCTCACCCCTGGTCTTATTCTGCTCGGAGAAATGGCATATTCCAGTAGTTGTCTACAGGCACGTAATCCGGCCAGGAAAAAAGTGTATATATCATAGCCTGTTTTCACCTTCATAAAATCATCGTGTGCCAACCACGCCCAACAATAACCTAGATCGCTAAATAACGCAAAGTTATAAATATTACATTATATAAATCAATTTAAATTACTTAATTTTTCTAACTATTGAAAGTGCTGAGTCTGGCACCCGGCGCCTAGTGGTGTTTTATAGCGAGGGCAAAAACACGGCGCGGTGGGCAGAGCCAGAGGGGCCGGGGAATAGGGATAGAATCAGAAGCCCCCGCGCTAGGCCAGCCGCGAGGACTTCTTTTGGGAGGAGCTGCAACGCGCCGGGATTGGAGCGGCGCGAGTGCATCATAACAGGAACAGGGCGCAGCAGCGCCGCGCCCCTACACGATCCGTTTGCTCCCCCTTTCTCTGCGCAGCGGGGAAAGGGGGCCGGGGGGATAGGGGTAACCGCTCTACGCCTGCTTGCGGGACGCCTGCGGATCGAACGCATCGCGCAGCCCGTCACCGATCAAAAACAGGCACAACACCGTCATGACGATCAGCGAGCCAGGGCAGATAACCAGATGTACGCCTTTGGTAAAAAACGATTGGGCGTCGCTGAGCATATTGCCCCAACTCGGCGTCGGTGGACGCACCCCAAGATTCAGGAAACTGAGCGCGGACTCGATCAGGATAAACCCGCCAATGTCGCTCGCCAGGTTGATGATGATCACGGAAAACACGTTGGGCAAAATGTGAAAAAACATGATGCGTATATCGCTGGCCCCAATGGCCCGCGCCGAGACGATATATTCTCGCTCGCGCAGGGCCAGAGTCTCGCCGCGCACAAAACGCATGGTCCCGGTCCACGAGAGGAACGCCAGCACCAGGATCAGCGACCACACGCTCGGTTTAAGCATGGCCGCGACGATAATCAGCAAAAACAACGAGGGAACCGAGTTGAGCGTGGTCACGGCCCACATCAGGCCCTCGTCCACAAACCAGTATTTGCTGCCCTGGTAATACCCGGCGATCACCCCCATCGACATCCCGATCACCAGCGACAAAAACGCGGCGGAAAACGCGATATTCATCGACACCTGTCCGGCATAGAGCAGCCGGGCCAGTTGATCGCGCCCCAGGTCGTCCGTACCTAACAAATGACCTTCGGCTCCCACTTTGAGGAACGCCTGTGACACATTGGTTTTGCGATAACTCACATCCAATACATCGGTGATCAGCGGGGCCATCACGGATAACACAAACAGGATCACCAGAATCGCTATAGCGATCAGGGTCAGATAGTCGCGCCGCAGCCGTTGAAGCGCCAGCATCCACAAAGTGCCGCTGGCCGCTTGTTCGGCTTCTTCGCGCAGGTTTAAAATCGACGCTTTCGAAAGCAGTGGTCCGCCAGAGTCGGAGTCGGCTGTAGTTGATTTGAGTGCCATCGTTCGCCTGCCTATGATAACCGGATGCGCGGGTCAATAAAGGCGTACAGAATATCCGACAGCAAATAGCCGCCGATAGTCGTGATCGCCGCCAGAATCACCGAGGCCATGATCACCGGGTAATCCTGCGTGAGCACCGCCGCAAAGGTTGTCCGTCCTATGCCCGGCCAGGAGAACATCGTCTCTGTAATCAGCGCACCGCCTAAAATGCCGGGAATGGCAGGGCCGAGAATCGTCGCAATCGGGATCAGGGCGTTGCGCGACGCATGGATAAACCAGACCTGCCGCCGTTTGAGGCCCTTCGCTTTGGCCGTGCGGATATAGTCCTGGCTGAACACATCCAGCGTCGAGGCGCGCATAAAGCGCGAAAAAACAGCGATCCAGCCGGTAGACAACACCGCCACCGGCAGAATCAGGTGTTCGATCCGCTCTTTGGCCGTCACTTCGCCCGTCAAAAAATACTCGTCCGGGTAACGCCCGCTCATCGGCAGCCAGTGTAACTGGGAGCCAAAAATGAGCAGCAGGGTCAGGGCCAGCCAAAAAATGGGGACGGAGCTAAAAATGACGGCGAACACGCGGGTGACATTATCAAACACGCCGCCGCGCAGCGCCGCCGCGACCACCCCAATCGGAATACCGATCACCATCCCAAACAACAGTGATAAGCCGGTTAATTCAAGCGTGGCGGGCGCTTTTTGTAACAACAGTTCCATCGCCGGTTTTTTCGCCACAAACGAATCGCCAAAATCCCCGCGCAAGATCCCTTTTTTCGTGCCGGGGGCCGTGATGGTATGCCCGGCTTCATCTTTTTTAGGATCGCCATAACGATCCAACACGGGAAATTCCTGCCAATCGTTGCCAATCAGCCAGCGGACATACTGCTTATAGAGGGGATCGCGCACGCCAAGCTGCCGCGCCAGCGCTACTTTTTGCGCTTTGGTGGTGCGCGGTCCAAACGACAGGGTTGCTGCCGGGTCGCCGGGCGCAGCGACAACAATGGCATAAGACAGAATCGTGATCCCAAACAACGTCGGGATCGATTGAAACAGCCGTCGCAGTATAAATTTTAACATCGGCTCACCT
>JACRBK010000209.1 GCA_016234525.1 Chloroflexota bacterium | reverse complement strand
AGACCAGGACGACATTTACCCATCGCTGCTCGAAGTCTTCACCTATAAGGATACGCTGTACTGCCCGCCGAAAGATTTCTCGACCATGACGCTGCAATATAATAAGGATATGTTTGACGCCGCTGGCCTCGAATATCCTACCGCCGATTGGACCTGGGATGATCTAGGGGCGGCGGCTGAAGCCTTGACAGGCGAAACCGAAGACGGCAAGACTATCTTAGGCCTCGTGACCCCGCCGAACTTCGAACGTTGGCTGCCCTTCCTCTATCAGGCGGGCGGTACGGTTCTCAATGATGACTGGTCCGAATCCAGCTTCGACAGTGATGCAACCCGTGAATCCCTCGAATTCTATGTCGGTTTGGTGGGCGATGGTTTCGCCGGGCCGCCTTCGCTGGTGGATGCAGGCTGGGGTGGTGAGGCGTTCGGCCAGGGTCGCGTGGCGATGGCGATGGAAGGCAACTGGGTTATCACTTATTTGCTGACACAGTTCCCCGATCTGAATTGGGGTGTGGCCGAACTGCCCAAGCACCCTTCTGGCGGTCAGGCGACGATGGCATTCACTGTGTGTTACGGTGTAGCCTCAGATAATGATTTCGCGGATGAGTCGTGGAAACTGGCCAATTTCTTGACCGGCAAAGAAGGCTCGATGATGGTTGCCGAAGCAGGCTTCGGTGTGATGCCGGTGCGTATCAGCGCGGCGGACGCCTGGTTAGCGGCGCGCGGTGAAGAATATCTGCCGTTTGTGACCGGCGCGGAATATGCCCACAAATGGCAGTTCCCGGTCGGCTTCCAGGATGCAGTAGACACCTTTAACGCGGGTCTGCAAAACGCCTTCCTGGGCAACGCGACCGCAGATGACATCATCTTCGAGACCAATTCTGTGATCGAGGAAGTGCTCGAGCGGTAAACACTCAAGGTATCTGGCGCTCTCCCTATCAGCGTGATGGGGAGAGCGCGTTCTTTATAATGATAAAATAATTCAGATAGAGGCGCTGTCTCGCGCGCCGATATAAGCTCCACCGTCATTTTTGAGAAAGGAATTGGCATGGCCGAGGCTGCGATCCCCAAACACAAGCCCATCATGACGATGGCCGCCAAAAGACGCCAGGAAACTGTCACCGGATATATGTTTTTGGCTCCGGCGCTGATCATTTTTCTAGTCTTCTTGATTATTCCGATTATCGCTGCTGTTTACCTGAGTTTTACCGACTGGAACGGTGTAACTCCGGTGATGGAAAAAGACGCTTTTAGTATGGTCGGGTTCGATAACTACCGCGACCTGCTGCAAAACGAGGGGATCCGCCAGCGAGATTTTTTTATCGCGCTCAAAAACACATCTTATTATGTGTTGGGGGTGGTCCCGTCTCAGACCATCTTGGCGCTGCTGCTGGCTGTCATTGTCAACCAGCGTTGGCTCAAAGCAAAAGGTTTTTTCCGGACAGCGTTTTATTTCCCCTCGATCACGTCTTCGGTGGTAATCTCGATCATCTTTATGTGGATGTTCACACGCGGCGGGTTGATCAATACCAGCGTCGGGGCAGTGTTTAGCTCCTATGACAGCAACAGTTTTATCAACTGGCTGGATGATCCACGTGGGGTTTTCCACATTATCCTGAATGCTCTAGGCGTCACCCGAGAGAGTGCGGGCGGTTGGGCCGGAGATCGCGCCTTCAGTGTAACGGGTTGGGAATGGGTAAGCGGCCCCAGCATGACCATGCTCACGATCATGATCCTGAACACCTGGACGACGGTGGGAACCCTGATGGTGATCTTTTTGGCGGCGCTGCAAAATATCCCCAGTTCGGTTTATGAAGCGGCAGCCATTGACGGCGCAAACGGCTGGCAGACTTTCCGTAAGATCACGGTTCCGCTGCTGCGGCCCACCACCTTTTTTGTCGTCACACTGGGATTGATCGGGTGCTTCCAGGTATTCGACCAAATTTATATTATTTCGAGCGGCGGTCCGGCCAAAACGACCCTGACGATTGCTTATATGGTCTATCAAAACGGCTTCAATCGTTCGGCCATGGGGCTGGCAGCCGCCACTGCGATTGTGTTGTTCATCATCATTTTTGCCTTTACGATGCTGCAACGGTTGTTCGTCGGTGAGCGGGCCAATGTCTAGCGCCCCGGAAAGGAAAAAACGACATGGCTATCACGCTTGAAACTGCCACGACACCCATGCAGCGCCGCCTGCGGACTCTCCTGACGGGGTTCGGCTGGGCAGTCTTGATTCTATTCGCGGCGCTCGAAATTTTCCCGTTCGTTTTTACGGTGTCCAACTCGTTTAAATGCCTGCCGGGTGTGCAGACCTATCCCCGATCATTGATCCCTGTCCCACCCATGGGAATCGAGTGTGTGACCGAAGAAGGCTCGCCCAAAGGGGCCGATGATGTTTCTGGCGCGGCGACCTTCCACCCGACCCTAGAAGGTTATAACGAGATCATCGACGAAGACCTGCCGCGCTGGTTGTTCAACACGGCTTTTTTCTCGGTGGTGATCACAATCCTGCGCCTAGTGTTTGACTCGTTTGCGGGTTATGCGTTGGCCCGGCTCAAGTTTCCGGGCAATCGGATTGTTTTTTATACCATGCTAGGGACGATGATGGTTCCGGGTATTGTGCTGCTGATCCCGCGGTTCATCATCCTGAAGCAGTTTAGCATTCTCAACACCTACCAGGGGCTGATCATCCCCCTGGCGGCTGATGCGTTCGGCATCTTTTTGATGAAACAGTTCTTCGAATCCATCCCCGGCGAAATCGAAGAAGCGGCGATGGTCGATGGCGCAAACCGCTTCACGATGTTCTTCCGCGTGGTGCTGCCGATGGCAACCCCCGCGATCAGCGCCCTGGCGATCTTCAGTTTTCAAGGATCGTGGAATGACTTCATGATGCCGCTGATCATCCTATCGGGCAATAAAGATTTGTGGACGCTGACACTGGGCTTAAGCTACTTGCGCGGCGCGTATGGCGAAACACTGCGCTGGCACACCTTTTTAGCCGGGTCGGTGATCACCACGCTGCCGCTTGCCTTGATTTTTTTCTACTTTCAGCGATATTTTGTAGAAGGGATCAGCTACAGCGGCTTGAAAGGCTAACATTCGATGTTTACCGGGCTGCGCGCCATAGGGCAGGGATTACGATCATTTCAACAGAACGGCTATCCATACATTTGGAGTAACCTGGCTTTTGTGGCGCTCAGTCTACCGATCATCACGGCGCCAGCGGCATTCAGCGCCCTGGTCTGGGTCGGATACCTGGCTCAGACTGACCCCTCCGAGGCCGATCTCGCGGCCTTCTGGCAGACTTTTCGCGCTAATCTATGGCGCGCGCTGCCCTGGGGCGTGTTCAATACGCTGTTCGCTTTCGTCAATTTTTATAACTTATTCGCCTATTCGAGCCTGGACGGAGCCGTTATCACCCTGTTAGAAGCAGTTTGGGTAGCCGGGGCTATTGTCTGGGCTGGCTTGTTGCTTTATACTTGGCCCATTTATTATGAAATGGCTGAACCGACGGTGTTAGGCGCGATGCGCAACGCCCTGGTGATGGTGATCCGTAATCCGCTGTTTACGCTGGTCATCGTGCTGATCATCGCGCTGTTGGCGATCATGAGTACGATCCTGGTGGCAAGCTGGCTGTTGATCACCTGGGGGGCGATCTCCGCCATCGCCAATGCTGCCGTCTTGAACCGGCTGAAACAGTTCCGCACGGTTCAGCAACCATAAAACGCGACCAGTAGACCAACGATGCCAACCATTAAAGATGTAGCTCGCGAAGCAGGGGTGACATCGGCGACGGTGTCTTATGTGCTTAACAACTCTGGGCGGGTGAGTGAAGCGACCCGCCAGCGGGTATTGGCTGCCGCCCGCAAACTCAACTATCGTCCCAGCGCCATCGCTCAAAATCTGCGGGCTGGTCAAAGCCGGATTATCGGTTATGCCTGGCACCTGGAAAAACCGGGCGAATGGACAGCCGTCATGCAGCAGTTCATGTACACCATGTCGCTGGCCGCCGAGAGTGCTGGGTATCATGTATTGACGTTTATTGCCGACCCTGACGATCCTATTTCGACGTATATGGAGCTGGCCTACACCGGGCAGGTGGATGGTTTTGTCCTGGCGGACACCATCCGCGACGACAGCCGAATCCGCCAACTATTGGACCTGAATATCCCCTTTTCGACCTTTGGCCGCGCCAACGATGAGTGGGATTTTGGTTTTGTGGATGTGGATGGAACCAGCGGGATGCGGCAGGTGACGCAGCATTTGCTGGCAAGCGGCCATCAACGGATTGGTTTGATCAACTGGCCGCAGCCGTCTTTGACCGGCGAAAACCGCTGTTT
>JACRBK010000240.1 GCA_016234525.1 Chloroflexota bacterium | reverse complement strand
GTCAGGCGTCGAATGGGCCGCGTAATCGCTTGCGACAAGATCAACCCAATCAAGCCGGACATCACGGCAGTGACCGCCATTGAGATCATCAAACGATAGCGCAGATCGTCTAAGACGGCAGTGACATCGTCTAAGGGCTGGCTGAGGTAAATCATGCCAATCAAATGCCCATCCTGTTCTACGGGCAGAATAACATCCATCATACGCCTGCCATCTTCAGTGTGTGTGCGGCTGGCGCTCTGACCCGCCAGGGCTTTAACGACCAGGGCTTCATGGGTGAGGTTGTACCCCAAAAGATTGTCCGGTGACGATGCAAGTGAATCGAGAACAACCGTTCCGGTTGAATCAAGAATGCGTATGCGCGTGGCAAGCTGTGTTCCTAATTGGAGTGACACGTCGGACAAGTACCCCAATTCCACGCCACCCGGCGCTGACTCATCAGCCGGCAGGCCGAGGTTTTCTGTCTGAAGGTAAAGGTTAGGGCTTTGCTGCTGAATGGCGTTGGTAACCGATGCCTGGGTAGTAGGCTGTGGGTCTTCACCCCGTATGCCTGGAAGCAGAACCTGGGCGGTGATCCGAGCCTGGGCCATGAGACTATCTTCTGCTGCCCCCAAAAAATATTGCTGCAAGAGGGTTTGCAGCAAGAATCCTGCCAGCACGATCGTCAATCCCAGCACCGCCAGATGGCTTAACACCAGTTTGTTTCGTAGTGTAGAGAACATTGGGTCCACTCGCTCTCTCAATCAACTCGCAGTTTGTATCCGACCCCACGCACGGTGACGATCAAATCCAGCTCAGGGGCAGACTCGCGCAGCTTGTTACGCAGCCGTTTGATAACGGCATCGACCGCACGGGTGTCACCGGGAAAATCATATCCCCAGACTCGTTCGAGCAGTTGATCGCGTGTCAGCACCTGCTCTACATGGGCTGCCAGGCTGTGCAGCACGTCAAATTCCAGGGCGGTCAGGTCCACTTCTGTCTCGCCCAGGTTAACCTCGCGGCGCGCGGGGTCTATCCGCAGCGGCCCTAGTGTTAGCACCGATACGGGGGTGTCGCCGTCCGGTGCGGACGCGCGGCGCAGCACGTTACGCACACGGGCCAGCAGTTCGCGTACACTGAACGGTTTCACCACATAATCATCTGCGCCCAATTCCAACCCTACTACGCGGTCGATTTCGGCATCACGCGCCGTGAGCATGATCACAGGCACTTCAGACTCGCGCCGTACCTGCCGAAAAACTTCGATCCCGTCAAGTTTCGGCAGCATCAAGTCGAGTATGATCAGGTCCGGTTGTTCGGACCGCGCCAGATTTACAGCCTGTTCGCCATCATAGGCCGCGATCACCGTATAGCTGGCTCGTCTCAGGTTATACGACAGCATCTCAATAATAGGCGGTTCGTCATCTACCACCAGGATTTTGGGACTCATCGCTGTTGTTCTCCTCTGTTTTTTGTAGTCTACCCTAAAAATGACTTGTTCCGATGACGGCTCACGAAAATTACAGAACTGCCGCCTGGTTGTCGCGAATCTGTCACAATGCTCACCTAATATTTAAAAATACAGTCTATTTTGGAGGAGAAAAAAACATGCGAAAAATAATCGCCGTTTTGTTTATCGCGGCATGGGGGCTGCCCCTGTTTAACTCGGTGGCCTGGGCCGATGGCTTCGTACTGCCAGAAATGCTGGGAGCCGCTGTGCGTTACCATCATGTGAGCGTTGAAATCGAAGATAACCACGTCGTGACACGGGTGGAGCAGGAATTTTACAATCCCTATTCAGAGCCGATTGAGGGCCGCTACCTGTTCCCAATTCCTCCGCAGGCTATCCTGTCCGACTTCCGCGCGACGGTTGACGGGGTGGCGCAGATCATGACACGCCAGGATGCCGCGACGACTAACGCCGTGTTGTATAGTGGTGTGGTTAACCAGCAAGACCCGACACTGCTTCAATACGCCGATTGGGAATCGATGGCGTTTGAGATGACTTTACCGGCAGGTGGCGCACGCACGATGGTGCTGGAATATGAAGAGGTGCTGGCCCCTCAGAGTGGTCTGTATCATTATCGCTATATTTTGAGCACCGAGCAGTATTCATCGCTTCCCGTAGAAGACATTACACTGACCGTGAACCTGCGATCATCTGCGGGGTTAGGCACGCTGTATTCTCCATCCCATGCCGTCATCACCCAACGCAGCGGGCCAGGAGAAGCGTTAGTCACTTGGTCGGCACAGCAAGTACAACCAACCGAGGATTTCGACCTGTTTTTCTCGCCCGCCGAAGGTGGCGCGGGTGGAGGATTGACCTTTGGCCGGCAGGCCGACCGCGATCATTTCCTGTTTCTCTTTGCCCCTGACTTCCCGCACGAACAGCAGGCTGCTCTGCCCAAAGATATCATCTTTGTTATGGATCGGTCGGGGAGTATGGGCGGCGAAAAAATCGAGCAGGCACGCGGATCACTTCAGTTTATTCTGGGCCAGTTGAACCCGCATGATCGTTTCTCGATCGTTGGTTTTGACGATGAGATGCTTGTGTTCTCGCCCACATTACAACCAGTCACGAAAGAAACATTGGAGGATGCGCGCCGTTTTATCGATCAGCTAGAGGCTCGCGGCAATACCGATCTTGAGCGTGCGCTACAAACTGGGCTGGCGGTATTTGAGCGCAGCGAGAGCCGCAGTGAAGCGTCAAGAGTGGTGGTCTTTTTGACTGACGGGCTGCCCACCGCGGGCTATACCGATGCGGAAACCATCGCCACCCTGGTCGATCAGACTAACGCGCGGATTGATGCTCGCCTGCATGTTTTCGGCGTTGGCTATGACGTGAATACCCATCTACTTGATCGTTTGGCCGATAACAACCAGGGCAGTGTCACCTATGTGCAGCCGGGCGAGAACATTGAAAGGGTGTTGGTCACTTTCTACGAAAAGATCGCCACGCCGCTGTTTACCGATGTTGTGGTTGAATTTGAAGGGCTGCAAACCTCCGATCTTTATCCGAGCCAAATTCCCGACATGTACCAGGGTTCAAGCATCCTTCTCACGGGGCTGTACACGTCCGCCGAGCCGACCATTACCATTCGCGTTCGTGGGAACAGTGGGAATCAGCCGCAGGAGTTTGTGTATATTTACCAAATCGATCAGGTCCGCACCTACGATTTCGTGCCACGCCTATGGGCTACTCGTCAGATCGGGTATCTGCTGGATCAGGTACGCATACAAGGCGAGACAGAAGCGCTGGTAGCCCAAATTCGCGCGTTAGGCTTAAGTTATGGGTTGGTTACGCCGTACACAACATACCTGATCGTCCCCCAAACCGGGGGGGCAGCCTCAGAAGCAAACATGATGTTATACGATACGACCAACCAGCAGGCGCTTAACCAGGCGTCAGGGCAGATCACCGTCCAGGCTCGCGTACAGAACCAATCTTATCAGCAGGCTGCTCAGGCTAATCTGGCGACTGGGGCCAATGTGATCAACGTCGGGCAGAACAATCTGGTGCAGATCGAAGCCCAAAATGTCGATATCGCGCTGTTGGGCGAATGGGCAGAGCCGGGAATAGCAGTTTCAACTGAATGGATCGACCAAAACATTGTGGTGGATCGGGTGATCTTGTTTGGCTCAGAGGAATACTTTGACCTAGCCCAGATTCCTGACGCCCGCTTGTTTCTCCAGACCGGACAAAACGTGCTCTTTGAATACGGTGGGGAAGTGATCAAGGTTATCGCCGAAAGTACGCCTTAATCAGGCGCCCACGTGTAGCGTCAGGCTAATTCAGGAGGAGAGGGATATCACTCCGTAAGGTCAAAAACCTGCTCATAACTAAGGATTTTTGACCTTATGTGATCTTGCGGTAGCATCACTGACGGGTGATCACATGGTCATCGATCAAAATAGGTTCTCAAGTTTTTGCTGCCACTTGAGTTTTCACCAAATTCGCTCCACTGCCGCGATTTTCCTTGTAAGCAATCATGGGTATACTGGTTAGGATTTTCAAACAAAACCAGTGTAGTTCTCCTTAAAAAGCAGTTGCTTTAAATGTGCCTAGTTACTCAAGGAGTTTGTTCATGTTGCGCCAATCGAAAACGTTCTTTTTCTTCGCTTTCATAAGCATCGTCATGCTTATGAGCAGCATTTCGTTTGCCCAGGATGGTGAGGGCATTGATACTCCCCTTGATCCAACTGAAACAGTGACTGTTGCTTACGTTCCTATCCTCAAGTTTGCCCCATTGTTTGTGGCAGCGGAACGCGGCCTATTTACACAATACGGCCTGGAAGTGGAGATCGAAAGAGTGGCTTCTGGAACAGAAGCTATTGCATTTTTAACAGAGGGTCAGATCGATGTGGGCGGTATCGCTATCGTCACGTCCCTGTGGAACGGTTGGGATCAGGGGTTGGACATCCGCATTATCGCGCCCGGCGGGCTAGAACCAATGGAAAACAGCCCCACGAAGCTGATTGTTCGTGAAGATCTTTTTAATGATGGCTCCGTGACAGAAATCGAAGATCTCGAAGGCGAGATCGTGGCAGTGGCCGGTGGTCCCGGCAGCGGGGGTGAATACCTGCTGGCTAAAGCCCTCGAACGGGGCGAGCTAACGATTTTTGATGTCGAAACACAAAATATCGACAATCCCGATATGGCCGCCGCTTTTGCCAATGATGCCGTTGCTGCTGCGATTGTTGGCGCGCCTTTTGCCGATCAAATCATTGAAGCTGGTGACGCTGTTTCGCTGGCTACTGACCTGACGCCTGGTTTGATGACTGTTGCTTTTGTCGGTTCTGGCCAGTTTGTAAATGAACGACCGGAAGCTGCCCAGCGTTTTGTCCTCGCATTGATGGACGCCTCGCGCCTGATGCAAGGGGAAGATTTCTTCAGTGAAGAGAATATGGCGGCCTATCTAACCTATACCAATTCTACCGAAGAGTCTATTCTCAGCGCGACGCCGTTTTTCTTTGATCCTGACCTCGTGATTCCGGTGGAGGGTCTGGCCGATGTGGAAGCGACGCATCGTGAAAATGGGCGCACGGAATATACTGAACCGATTGATCTCACCACAGTTGTTGATCTGACCTTTACCGAAGCTGCGCTCGAACTACGCGGGCTCTACGCCGAAATCGAAACATCCTCTAAATAACCTGGGTCCAACATCCTCTCCCCGCTGTTATGGGGAGAGGATGATTTTTTTGATCAATGATTGGTCTGGAAAACACCTATGCGACCCAAAATCGTGGCGAGGAATGTAGTCAAAACTTATAAATCGAAAGACGGTGATATCCTCGCTATTGATGACTTTAGCCTGGAAGTGGCCGAAGGTGAGTTTGTATGTATCGTGGGGCCATCCGGCTGTGGAAAATCAACTTTCCTCCGAATCCTGGCGGGTTTGACGCCGCTAACAGCGGGTACGGTTGACATTGCGCGGGATGCCAAAGCCCAGAAACCGTTAAACAGTATGGTTTTTCAGGAATACGCTATTTATCCCTGGAAAACCGTGCGGGATAATGTCGCGTTTGGGCTTGAGATGCGCGGCGTGTCCAAACATACACGCTATGTTATCGCTGAAGACTGGCTAAAACGTGTCGGGCTGTTGAAATTTGCGAATTATTATCCCCACCAACTCTCCGGAGGAATGAAACAACGGGTAAGCATTGCGCGAGCGCTTGCCAATGATCCGGAGGTGTTGCTGATGGATGAACCTCTGGGCGCGTTGGATGCCCAAATGCGCACCGTGTTGCAGGGAGAGCTTCTCAATCTGTGGGAAATAGACCGGAAAACGGTGGTCTATATCACGCACAGCATTGACGAAGCGATCCTGTTGGGGGATCGAGTCATTGTCATGACGGCTCATCCCGGCAAGATAAAAATGGAATTTACCATTGAGATTCCAAGACCCCGCATGATCGAAACCATGTCCACGCCGGAATTTGCCCTCCAAAAAGGAATTATTTGGGAAGCGCTGAAAGATGAAGTCGCGCGGGTTTACGGGGAACAATTATGAGCAGTTATTCTTCTTTGGCAGAGGCTGTTCGCCGCCTGGTTCTCAAGCAGACGGTACGTGAGATTCTCTTTACAGTGATTATCGCGGTGGTTCTAAACGGTGTAGCGCTGGGATTGCATGTTTGGCGAGATTACTGGGAACCGGTGCTGTTAATCAATTTCGTGCTGCTGGTCGTTGTCGCCGAGTCTGTTGGCGAGTTGGTCCCTATTCGCTTCAAACCCCTTTATGATCGTGCGCTTGCTTTTGGTTTTCCAGCCATCATTCTTCTGTGTTGGGAGGGACTGGTCAATGCAGGAGTACTCAATGCCCGCTGGTTTCCCGCGCCGTCCAGTATTTTAGAGGCGCTTTGGGATTTGACGGTGAATTATGACCGCTTCAACAAGTCCAGCCTGCTCGGTCGCCCCTGGCTTATCCCTCAAGAATGGAATTCGAATGGCATGGACGGCATTAAGGCGCTGTTCAGAGAAAGTCATGTTTATGCGACGCTGTCTCGTGTCATGCTCGGTTTTACCTTTGGCTCCCTGCCGGGCATTTTGATCGGTATGGCGATGGGGATGAACGCGACGGTCCGCAATATGCTGGATATGACACTCTCGGCGCTGTATGTGCTGCCTAAAATCGCCATTTTTCCGATTATGATGCTCCTGTTTCCTGACCCCTTTGGCGAAGGACCGAAGATCGCCGTCGTGGCGATCTCGGCCTTCTTCCTGGTGACGATCAGCACGATGGCTGGTGTCCAACAAATTGATCCGGTACTTATTCAAGCCGGGCGGAACTATGGCGCAAATCGCTGGCAGATGTTCCGCCATGTCATTCTCCCCGGCGCGCTGCCCATGATTTTTTCCGGGCTGCGCCTCGCCCTCGGAACCGGCCTGATCGTTATTGTGGCGATTGAATTTGTGCGCGCGAAAATTGGCGTGGGGCGCGTCATTCTCTATTATTGGGAGATTCTCTCCACCGCCAAGATGTACGCCGGGTTATTTGTGACGATGATTCTAGGGGTGACGCTCACCTACGGGCTGCAATTAATTGAGCGCCTGGTGATACCCTGGCAGCGGAAGTAGGTATATAGGGGTTTTCAGAAATGGACGGATCGCATGAAAGCCTTAGTCTTAGAACAGCCCAATCAGCTTGTTTACAAGGATGTTTCTGAGCCTGCGATAGGCCCTGATGATGTTTTGATTCAGGTCAAAGCGACTGGCATCTGCGGCAGTGATATTCATGGCATGGACGGCAGTACCGGGCGCCGGATTCCGCCGATCATTATGGGACACGAATCTGCCGGTGTTATTGCTCACGTTGGCGAAAATGCGACAGGATGGCAGGTCGGAGATCGGGTTACATTAGACTCGACGGTGTATTGTGGAGCGTGTTATTACTGCCAGCGCGGGGAGATCAACCTATGCGATAATCGTCGCGTGCTGGGAGTTTCGTGTAGTGATTATCGTCAACATGGGGCGTTTGCTGAGTTTGTCAGTGTCCCACACCGTATCCTCTATCGTCTCCCCGACGGGCTGACATTTACTCAGGCGGCGATGACCGAACCTGTGTCGATTGCCGTACACGCTGTTAAACGAACTCCCCTCCCTCCGAATTGCACGGCGGTCGTGGTAGGAACCGGCATGATCGGCCTCTTGGTCGTCCAGGCATTGCGTCAGGCGGGGTGTGATACGGTGATTGCCATCGACCGCGATCCCAATCGCCTGACTCTGGCCGTTGAGTTGGGGGCCGATGTTGGGCTGCAATCTGATCATGATGATGTTATGGGGCGCGTGGCTGAGATGACAGGGGGCAGGGGCGCCGATGTTGCATTTGAGGTCGTGGGCATCACGGCTACGCTTCAATGGGCGGTCCAACTGCTTCGCAAAGGGGGCCAGCTTACTTTGGTCGGAAATCTTTCGCCGACGGTTGATCTGCCACTTCAAACCGTCGTCACACGTGAACTGACCCTCAATGGATCGTGTGCATCGCGAGGGGAATACGCCGACTGTCTGAACATGATCGCACAAGGTGAAATTAATGTGAATGCGCTAATCAGTGCGGTTGCTCCCTTGTCGGAAGGCGCGAGTTGGTTCAAACGCCTGTATGCTGCTGAGCCGGGTCTATTGAAAGTGATGCTCGTGCCTTAAATCAGCGACCAGAAAGGGATCCGCATGGAGAAGATCAGGACGGCTGTGATCGGTGTTGGAAAAGTGGGTCACACCCATGCCCAGGCGCTAAACACACTACCGGAATCTGAATTTGTGGCGGTGTGTGGTCGCAACCTGGAGCGTACCCAGGCTTTTGCCGAGCGTTATGGAGTCAAAGCGTATATAGACGTGCAAGAGATGATGGCAGAGGCGCAGCCACAGGCTGTCCTTGTGTGTACACCTCACCCGGCTCACACAGAACCGACCATTGCGGCTGTCCAGGGCGGCGCTCATGTTCTGGTCGAAAAACCGCTCGCGGTTCATCTTGAAGCGTGTGATGCGATGATCGCGGCGACGGATGGGGCAGGGGTCAAGCTGGGAGTCATCAGCCAACGCCGTTTGTATGAGCCTGTCCAACGTGTCAAACAGGCGATTGATGCTGGAAAGATCGGACGCCCGATATTAGGCGTGGCACTTTTGCTAGGATGGCGCGATAAGACTTATTATGAGTCTGACCCCTGGCGTGGGAAATGGGACACTGAAGGGGGAGGTGTTTTGGTGAATCAGGCTCCTCACCAACTCGATCTGTTACAGTGGTTCATGGGACCCATCGAAGAGGTGTTCGGCTATTGGGGCAACCTTAACCACCCTTATATTGAAGTCGAGGACACCGCTGTTGCCGTCGTGCGCTTCAAAAATGGCAGTCTTGGTTCGATTGTGTTGAGTAACTCACAAAAACCAGGCATTTACGGCAAGGTTCATGTCCACGGCGATAACGGGGCATCCGTTGGGGTGCAAACCGATGGCGGCTCAATGTTTATATCGGGAATGACCGCTGTCCAGGAACCTCCCCTCAACGATCTGTGGACGGTGCCGGGCGAGGAGCATCTGCTTGCCCAATGGCAGAAAGACGACCAGGCCATTTTTAAATCGGTCGATCCGTCAACTCATTACCATCTGTTACAGATCCAAGATTTCCTGCAATCGATTATTGAAGGTCGAGATCCCATTGTGACAGGACGTGAGGGCCGCAAGACGGTTGAACTTTTCACCGCGATTTATCGCAGCCAACGGGATCATGCGCCAGTGGTTTTCCCGATACAGCCATAGACACACTTCGATCACACGGGGAAATTTGTTAAGTCGCCAGGGCGCACAGCCGTGTTCCGCCGCGCGCCCTGGCATAGCTCATCAGCCGCCGAGTGTGAACTCTAACACCTGCTGCGTTTCGACCATCACCGCTGCGGTGGCGAGTGTCTGTTCGCCCAGGGTAAACGTCAGGTGCCACACGCCGTTCTCATCCGGCTCACCGGTTGCGGCCCACCCGCTGTAGTCACGCAGGGCCGCATTGATTTCGGGCTGCTGGAAGGCGATGCTGATAGCCTGGGCTTCTTGCGCTGAAAACCACTCGTCGTAGCTGGGTAATTCTGAAAAGTAAATACGATCAAGCTGAAGGTTTTCCAGACTCAATGATCTGCCAGAGGTTGATCGCAGTGTGACATAGAGCGAGTCTGGGCCGAGTTCAATGTAGGCTCCCCAGCGTTCGTTCCAGTAGTCGTAATCTACATAAAGATCCGCATCACCCAGATTTTCGACTAGATCCACGACATCCGGCGAGTTGAGTAGAAAGGCGCGGATCGTTTCTTCGGTTGAGCTGGACTGCTCTTCGGTCAGCCCCATATACACTTCCCACGAATACACCTTGCTGCGCTCAAGGCTGAGATCAGCCCAGCCCAGGTCTTCGCCGTCAGTATCCCAGAACTGGACGTGCCAGATTCCGTAGCTGTTCTTGCTGTCATAGGCAGCCGCAGTCCAGCCGGGCCGTGCTGCCAGACCATCGACAAAAGCCGCGTGGGCCGCCGCCAGATCAATCGCGTCTTGCGGTGTGTAGCCCGACTGCGCGTGTGATGGCGAGAGCGCAGACGTTAACCCCATGCTGAGAACAACCAGGACGGCGAGCATTCCGGCTTTCAGGAATTTCTGCATATGGACCTCCTTTTAGCGTGGCACAAGAATCCCCTGCGGGGTGGGTGTAAAATTCGGGAAAATCTGATCGACAGCCGGGTTAAGCACACGCCCTACCAGAACTTCGGTCAACACATCGCGGTAGTCTGTCGTGATCGCCAGGTCGCCATCATCGAGCGCGTCGTCACTCAGGCCGGGCCAGCGCGCGTAGACTCCGCCGTTCAACCCGCCGCCCATCACAAACATGCAGTTGCCGTGACCATGATCGGTCCCCGCGCTGGC
>JACRBK010000214.1 GCA_016234525.1 Chloroflexota bacterium | reverse complement strand
TGTATAACATCTCGATCAAACCGCTGGTGGATCGTTATGGTTCCACCACCGTCGCAGTGTGGGTGTATGTGATCACCATGATCGGGCTGCTGGTCGTGGCTATCCCTGATTTGGCGAGACTCAGCGCCGATCAACTGCCGCCGCGTGTGTGGCCGAACCTGTTTTACAGTGGGGTGCTGTCGTGCGGATTGGGCTTTTTGGCGGAAAGTTACGCGATCCGCGCCCTGGGACCCACGCGCATGTCCAGCTATTCCAACTTCACGCCGATTGTCGCCGCCGCAGCCGGGATCGCGGTGCTGGGCGAGTCGATCAGCCTGGGCGTGTTGGCGGGCGGGGCTTTGACGCTGATCGGCGTGGTGCTCGTGCGGCGGAATACCTATCTGCGCCTGCCGCCTGCGCCCGTTCGCGCACCGGCTCAATCCACCTTGCCTTTGCGCGCGGAATAGGTGACGGCGTGCAGATTGGCGACACGTTCGAGATGCTGCGCCCAACGATAGACATTCTCGGTGGACATCTCGAAGCCGACCGAATGCGGGCTGTTGTTCTCGTTGATGTAATCGACACGCAAGAATTGTTTGCCTAATGGCCCCGGACGCAGCATGATCCCGACGCCGCGCAGCTGCGCAAAATGGATCGCGGTGCGCCAGTCGTACAACACACGATCCGGCGTGAGATAGAGCGTGGTGGTGTGTTTTGTCTCCCAATGCCCATAGATATTCTGCTCCAACCGGAGCGCCTGGATCGGGCCGAGATCATAATCACCCTCCGCCAGCGATAGCCCGAATGGTTCCAGCGCCGTTATAAACGCAGGCAGAAAGGCGAGATCAAACAGGTGGATGTGCCAACGATCCGCCCGCTCACAATGGATTGTCAGATGCCCCGCGAATGAATAGTAATGTTTCATGCGTGGATGAGCGGTAGTATCGGGATGGCTGAGTTGGTGAAGAATGGCAAACGGGAAAGAAAGCTCAAAGGTGCTGCTTTTTCGGGAGGCAAAAATGATTTTGCCATCCGCCGCACCGATGACACCATCATCTATTCCGACAGAATTATCTCGCTGCGACAGGTCGCCATAATAATGTGATTGGGTAGGGGAGAAAACGACGAAATCATATTTCTGCCGCCAGTCTGCGACAGCCTGCTGTGTCCACGCATCTCGCCTGCGTTCTTGTGATCCTTGGCTCTGGCTGCCCCACATATTGCCTTTAGACCATGACGATTCGGTGCGCGGTGACCGGGTATTTTTCCACCGTCCCGATTCTTCGGCAAACCACAAGATGATATAGGTAATGATAACGAGCGCAAACCCGGCTAAAAGGTAAGACAGTATTTCTAATCCATCGCTCATGACATCACCCTCGCGCGTCAAACCACCCACCCGTTATTTTAGCACCGGGTGGTAATCGCCGCGAAAGGGACTCACACCCCGACCACGCGGAATCCGACCCCGCCATATCCATAATCGGGCAGATCGAGTTCACGCGAGCAGGCGGTGAGGTCTCGCGCCGCGCACGACCACGATCCGCCGCGCATCACACGCTCACCGCCGCTGCTGAGTTCGATACTGTCGCAGTCCCAAAACTCGTTGAGACACCATTCCCACACATTGCCGATCAGGTCGCATACCCCTTCGGGAGAATCCCCCGCCGGGTACAGCCCAACCGCCGCCGTATATCCCAGCCGGTAGGGGCCGACATCGCCGGGCAGTTCGTTCAGGTTGGCGCAGCCGCTGCTATAACGGTTACCCCAGGGGTACGCGCGCCCGGCGGGGCCACGCGCGGCACGTTCCCACTGCTGCTCGGAGGGCAGGCAGATTGTCTGCCCCAGCCGGTGACTCAGCCAGCGGCAAAAGGCAATCGCCGCGCACCACGAGACGTTTTCGCGCGGGTGATTGGCGTGGGGACAGGGCTGATCGGTGGGTGTTCTCTCGCGGGAGACCAGCCCTTCCCACCACGACGCCGTTTCGAAGCCGTCTTCTGCCTCTACAAACGCCTGAAACTGCGCCGCTGTGACCGGATAGCGGGAGAGACAAAAAGAGGGCAGCATAATATGCTCGCCCTCTTGATAGCTCACTTCGCCCGCCGCGAAACATACCCAGTCAATATCCGGCACACCATCGGGACGCACACCGACTCCCGGACGAGGATCACCCACCTCGGCCAGTGCACGCCCTGCCGCGGCCCGCTCGATTGGGGGGAGTAGCGGGTTACGGATCAGCTCCAGCAGTGACCGGACTGCCAGATTGGTCTGAGTCATCATATAGAATTGTCTCCACCAAAAAATTTTAGGGGTCACGGCGCGGCTGCTATTCTGGGGAGTTCCGCGCGGCGACTGATCCTCATTTTATCACGAAGTTTAAAGAGAAGGAAACTAATCGCTTCGCGCTGGAGTGATCGGAAGAATGATTAAGGATAGATCAAAGAAAGAATGGAATTAAGTTAAGCTGTTATTGACAGGCGGCCCGTTTGGCGGCAAAATAGCACCGTTCCACCAACGGAATAAATAAAAGAAAAGCGGAAATGACAAAGGATACGCCCTTACCGAACCTGGGCTTGCCCCAGGGGAGGACCAACAACTGCATAGTGTGATACTCCCCGGACCGTGAGTCTGATCCCCTGTTGATTTCCCGCGCCTCCGAGAGAGTACACTCAAGGAGGCGCTTTTATGGAACCCTTGCTGCTAGATAATATCCTGGCGCGTCTGCGTGTAGCCCTGGAAGAAGATAATCTTGAGGCTGCCACGCAGATTATTGAATCGATGCACCCGTCTGACCAGGCTGATCTGTTTAGCGAACTGGAAGACGAGCAGCAGTTAGCCCTGCTGCCCGAACTCGAACCGGCAGATTCGGCGGATATTCTCGAAAAGATGGATAACGCCGAAGCGGCTGAACTGGTCGCCGATATGGTCACAGAGTCGCCCTCAGACGAAACGTTTGCAGCGGTCGCAGCCATTTTGGATGAAATGGAGCCAGACGAAGCCGCCGACCTGTTGGGCGACCTGGAGCCAGAACAAGCGCAAGCGGTGTTAGAGAACATGGAAGAACCCGAAGACATTCGCCCGCTGCTGCTGCACCCAGATGACAGCGCGGGCGGCCTGATGACTTCGGAATTTCTCGTCCTGCGCCGCCGCATGACCGCCGCCGAAGCGATCCAGGCGATCCGCGATTGGCAGCCCGATCACGAAACCGCTTATTATTTATTCATTGCTGATGCTCAGGACCGGCTGTGCGGCGTGATCAATATGCGCCAACTGATCGTGGCCTCGCCCTCTACGCCGCTGGTTGAGATCATGAATCCCGATGTCATTTCGGTGACGGTGGGCATCGATCAGGAAGAATGCGCCCGCCTGATGCGCCGTTATGATCTCGTGACGATGCCCGTGATCGACGCCGAGCGCAAACTGTTAGGCGTGGTCACGATTGATGATGTGGTCGATGTGCTGGTTGAAGAAGCTACCGAAGATATTCAGCGTATGGGTGGCGCTCAGCCGTTGAATCGTTCGTACCTGGAAACACCGGTCACAACCGTGACGCGCAAGCGTATTAGCTGGCTGCTGCTGTTGTTTATCACCGAAAGCCTGACGGGAACGGTGCTGCGCCTGTTTGAAACCGAACTCAAAGAAGCGGTCGCCCTGGCCTTTTTTGTCCCTTTGTTGATCGGCACGGGCGGAAATGCGGGATCACAAACGACCAGCACCATCATTCGCGCGCTGGCGGTTGGCGATCTGGATTTAGGGGACGCGCTGCGGTCGCTGTGGCACGAATTACGGATCGGACTGCTGCTCGGCGTGGGTATGGCGCTGATCGGTTATGGTCGCGCCCTGACCTGGGGAACGTCTTCAGAACTGGCGCTGACGGTATCGGTTGCGCTGTTGGCGATTGTGGTGTGGGCCAATGTATTGGGTTCCGTGCTGCCGCTGCTGGCAACGCGCCTGAAGATCGATCCGACGGTGGTTTCTGGCCCGGTGATGAGTACCTTAGTCGATGCGACCGGCTTGTTCATTTATTTCAGCATTGCGCGCCTGATCATGGGGTTATGACCACGGTGATGAAAATGCGACAATTATTGTATGCCACCACGAATCCGGGCAAGCTGATGGAACTGGGCCGGATCATGGCTCGCCAGGGACTGTCGATGGTTTCTCCGGCAGAGATCGGGATCGTGATCGATGTGGCCGAAGACGGCGCGACACTGGAAGAAAATGCCCGCCTGAAGGCGCGCGCGTATCTGGACCGGCTGGCCGACTCGCCAGCGGCAGATCGGTATGTCGTGCTGGCGGACGATACCGGCCTGGAGATCGATGCACTGGGCGGCCAGCCGGGTATTCATGCGCGGCGCTGGAAAAACGGCCAGCGTATGGAAGATGAAGAGCTTATCACCTACTGTTTGCAGCAGATGGCGCATATTCCGCCGGGGCAGCGCGAGGCGCAGTTTCGCACCGTGTTTGCCTTAGGCGTGCCGGGCGCGCCGCTCGAATTGTTTGATGGCACGCTGCGCGGCGAACTGCTGGAACAGCCCGATCCGCTGCGGATTGAGGGTTTTCCGTTTGAGTCGATCTTTTACGTGCCGGAGTGGGGGAGTCTGCTCGGAAAGGTTCACGAACTGCCTGCCGAGCAAAAAGCCCGCCTGATGACCCACCGGGATCGCGCGATGGAAACGGCGCTGCCGCGTCTGCGCGCGCTGTTGGGGGAAAAATAGCGCTCAGCGAAAACAAGCGTAAGAACTCATCCATTATAGGGACACTTCAATCGCCTTTAATTTATGAGTTACATCCTGTACTTCGGGAATATCCCAGATCGAGTCTCTCAACATTAGCCGCCACGCATTTACATGCTCTACGTAGGTAGCATACTCTTTCACAATGGAGAAAGGCACAATCGCGGCACGGATAACACGGTAATGCTGATCGAGAAGAACACCTGCAAGAAAATCAAACGGCTTGTCCGGCAGATTGCGAATAGCTGATAGTTGCCTCGAAGCATTGGGGGGTGAAATCCGACGGCATTTAATCTGATACCGGGTGCCATTACTGTCAGTGGCATCATAACCAGAATACGAATTGTCTTCGAGTTCCCAACCGTAAGCTTGTTTGAACAGGAATTCGCCATAATCCCCCGTGGGGTTGTTAGCTGATCGTAACACATCGCGGTGTCTCAGTTCTTCCAGTATATCGCTGTGTAACCGCAAGAGTGCTGCTATTGGGGCTGTTGTCAAATCAGGCAGATCGCTCATCTACTCTCACCATTTCTATTGTGGTTTAGAAGCCATTTGAAAAGACGGTTAAATCCCAAAACAGGACGCTGCTTGCTGCGCCCTATCCCCCGCCCCCCTTTCTTCTCTCCCAATGCAACAATTAACGACTTTGCTACAAGTTTTTACTACATCACCTCAATTATACAATTTATAATAATATTGCGCGCAAATCCATCACTGCTGGACATGACCACTGGTCAAGGAGCCAGACAGTTGTCGAGATGTTCTAGAGCCGTATGAGGAGTTGAGCTATGTTCAAAATCCGATCTTTGCTAGTTTTTGCTGGCGCAGCGCTGCTCGTTATCGTGTTGGTGCCAGGG
>JACRBK010000239.1 GCA_016234525.1 Chloroflexota bacterium | reverse complement strand
CTGGTCCGTTTTTTCGAACTGCACCTGCTGAAAATTGCGTGTCCCCAACAGGCCGAGGTCATTCGTCTCGCGCAGATAAACACCATTACTGTACGTGGAATAGATATCATAGCGTTCTGAGGCGCGAATCTCGCGGGCGTAGTCTTTCGCCAGGTCAGAAAGCTCGGCGTTATTGCTGCGGCTGCCGGGCGTCGCCGGCACAACAAACGCCTTGAGGTTTTTAGCGCCCATCACCGCGCCTAACCCGGTCCGCCCGGCGGCGTGGCCGTCATCGGCAATCACCGCCGCGAACCGCACTTTATTCTCGCCGCCGACACCGATCCCGAAAAAGTGCAGATCAGGGTGATCAGGATGTCTGGCTTTCACCGCATCCACCGCCGCCGGGACATCCAGCCCCCAGACCGATGACGCATCCAGAATTTCAGTCTTTTCACCGTCGATCCACAGATAAACTGGGGCTGGCGACTGCCCGATCACGCGCACCATCTGCACCCCCACCCGGCGCAGCGCGGCCCCAAAATGCCCGCCGACGTTCGACGTGCCTAAAAACCCGGTCTGCGGGGATCGCGCTGCCAGTTGAACGCGCGACGATGACGGTGCTACCGTCCCGGTGAGCAGACCGTTACTGAGCAGCAGTTCGTTATCCGGCCCAAACGGGTCTACGTCCAGGTTGGCCTGCTGCTGCATCTGCCAGACATTGAGGCCGCGCCCGCCCATATACTGCCGGGCCACGTCCTCCCCAATGGGCAGGCGGGTGATTTGGCGTGTGGTGAGATTAATGGTCAGAATGTCACCCAGGGTACTCATGTTTTGAACTCCCAAAACTAGCTTTCAGCCGACAGCCATCAGCTTTCAGCCAAAAACAGCGTCGTTGTCCTCTCAAAATGGTTCTTATCAGATGGTCGTAAGGTCAGCCCGATTTTAGCCCTTCTCCCCTTTTCTCTGTGCAGCGGGGAAAGAGGCGGTAGGGGATAGGTGTAAACCGGGCAGGACAAATCCTGCCATTACAGAAAATACGGGTCGGCTGCGGTCCCCTCTCCAACTCGGTTGGAGAGGGGGCAGGGGGTGAGGCCGCTCTTACCGGGCGCAGCAGCGCCGCGCCCCTACAAAACTCGCAGTCCCCTGCCCTTGCTGATAGCTGACGGCTGAAAGCTGACCCCTATCTCTGGCGGGCACGCTCGATTACCTGATCGATCCCCTTCAGCACGTCGGCGGGCAGCGGTTCGGGATGGTGTTTCTCCAGCAGTTTGCGCGTCTGGACGATGGCCCGCTGGCGCAGCGTGGTTTTACCCGCCTCTTCCCACCCGCTGATATGCTGGCGATCAAAGAGCTGCGAATACCAGTCCTGGCGGAAGTGTCCGGTCGTGTGTTCCGAATGAAGGTACTGGCCGTCCGCGCCATACTCCGCGATCAGGTCCAGCCCCAATGTATCATCATTAACTTCAATCGGCTGCGTGAAACGTTTGATCCACTGGATAATATCATTG
Organism: Chloroflexota bacterium; assembly: GCA_016234525.1. GTDB lineage: Bacteria > Chloroflexota > Anaerolineae > Aggregatilineales > Aggregatilineaceae > JACRBK01. The sequence goes on along the minus strand of JACRBK010000239.1, from coordinate 1,919 downwards.
CAGATCACCATCTGCTCATACGAAGCGACCATACCCGATCCTAGATAGCCCACATCGTGGATCAGATGCGCGCCGCTCAAGGTTTCGGCCAGCAGGGTTAAGGCGGCTTCGGCAGCGGCTTGTTCGTCCGGCAGTTTGGAGTCGCTGCCCCCGCCCAGGCCGAAGATCGGCAGGCCGTAGGCGTGCGCCATTTCCATAAACATCACCCGGTTTTCCGGCGCGGCATACGATCCGACCAGGGTACGCATATCAACGGTATCATTCGTGCCGCCGCTGACAATGACCGGCGCGCCCTCGCGGACCAACTGCGCCAGCACCACGCCGAGCATTTCCCCTGCAATCGACAGCGCCAGCGCCCCAGCGGGCGTCACCGGCCCATTCAGGCCGCGCAGCACCACCGGAACATAGGTCGTCGGCAGTCCTTTTTTCGCCAGATACAACAGTTTTTGCAGCGCTTCCTGGTTATGACGCAGCGGCCCGGTCACATTGATATAACAGGCGGTGATCGGCTTCTGGCGCAGCGCCTCTTCGCCGCCCATCACGATCTCGGCCATCGTGATAATATCTTCCACGCTCGAAAAGTCGGTGGTAACAAAAATGCTCGGTTTGATGCTGTTGATCAGAATCTCGCGCATCTGCAACTGCCCCAACAGGTTTTGATCCACATCCCCCGCCAGGCAGAACGACATAATAAAGTCGATATTTTTGAGCGCATCACACAGCCGCACGCCGTCCGCCACATCTTTGAGCGTGGCGAGACGCAGTTCGCCGGAATCCAGGTCGATCACATTCGGGCAGTCGGAGCCGGGGCCATAGAAAACGTTGTAGCCTTCCAGCGGCATCACCGGCTGGCCCAGGCGGTTATACAGGGTGATGCTTTTGGGAGCCAGCTTATACGCCCATTCGATCAACGCTACCGGCAGGTGGGCGCAGTTGCCATCGGTGATCGGCACATTCGCCTTTTTCAGCAGCGCCAGCGCGTCATCATCATGAACATACAGGCCAAAGCGTTCGACTATTTCCAGGCTGGCCGCGTGAATCTGCTGAATCTGGGCATCGCTCAGTTTTCTAAAAAAAGGCAGTTTGAACATGGGTGGATTAAAATGCAGCATCTTCAAAAATCCTTTGGGTGAAATAGACTAACGAATAACAACATGAACACGGCTAAAACAGTCCGGTATACAAAACCAGCCCTGGGAATATCCAGGGCTGGGCATGTTTGGGTGGTGTTAGCTTTCCGACAGGACCACTAACTTATCTTCTTCGGCAAAGGTCACCATCTGCGATTTTTCGGGGTTCAGATGCACCCCATACGACGCCTCGACGCTGCCCGACTCGCGTTGCAGCCGGTAGCCGATGGCGATCTCGTCGCGCCCGCAGGCCGCCTCGATCACCGTGTAGAAGTTGACCGGCTGGCCCAACTGCACATACTCTTTCGCCGGTTTGAGGTACAACTCGGCCCCATCGGGATCGAACAGGTCCAGCAGCACATCCATGAGTTCGCGGTTCTCAGAGACCTGCGACAGCATCAGACTGATCAGCCGGTCGCTGACGATAAAATCATCGGCGCGCGTCACTTCGGCCAGTTCGCGGTTGCGCACGTCGAGCATCTCGCTCACAATCGAAAAACTGCGCCCCATTTTTTCGCCGATATCACGCAGGTGCAGCAGCGTTACCAGCGTGCTGGCATCAGCTTCTTGCGCGGGCAGGTCGTCCATGTAACTCAGGGTGATGATATGGTCGTAGTCCTGCACATTCAGGCTGTCTAAGATACGACGGTTGGTCGTGCTGCCAGGTTGAAAAATCACACGCAGGTTTTTTAGATCGGTGCAGTCTGCCGCCAGCGTCGGTTCTACCTGGTCACTTTCGGCAACAATCATCACCTCGGAACCCGGCGCGACGTACAGATCAAGCTGGTT
>JACRBK010000221.1 GCA_016234525.1 Chloroflexota bacterium | reverse complement strand
GGGGTCAATATACCCGACTCGCCGCCAAACTGGCCGCCTATAACATCGGCCTTTTCATCAATCGCCGCCTCGGTCGCCCCGCCGGCGCCCTGGCAACTCTGCTGGCCTAGTACCGGACAAGCCTCCTACCCCCTCTCCAACACAGTTAGAGAGGGGACCGCCGCCGGGCGGTTCCTACGATCAATCAGGAAAAATATCTTTGACCGCTAACCGGAAACCAGGCAGGACACTTCCACCGTCCAACATGCCATCTTCATTAACCATCCGGACTCGCGGGCCAGCGGTATAAACTTCAACTCGTTTGCGTGCCGGATCAACGATCCAAACGGTGGTTCCTGCCGCCAGATAATTGATCACCTTCACGCGCATTTCGTCCGGCTGATCGGTAGGTGACAATACTTCTACTGCCAGATCGGGCGCATTGGAATTATACGCCTCGTGTGATGGCTGTGGCTGCCGCGCATTCGAAATAAAGCCCACATCGGGTATATACCGCTCACCTGCTACCCGATAACCGCCGTCCGCGCTGGTCACATAACCTAATTTTTGGCGTTTGACGTAGACCACAATCTCAGCCAGGATCAACGCGCCCACTGCCGAGGAATAGTTGTTTGAAACCACTTCGACGATCTCGCCCCCAATGTACTCGAACCGCCGGTTGGTGTTTTCTGGCAGCATGACCCATTGATCGAACTCTTCCACGGTGTAACGTCTCGACTGTACGGCCATGTTTAGATCGCTCCACTTACCTTTGCTTCTATTTTACTCCAGTTCGCCCACAGCAGTATCACATACCCCTTACACTTTGCGGCAGGCGAGACGGCGCGACTCGATCTGGCGCGTCTCCCAAAAACGCTGGAACCAGGTGATCCCGCCCTCGTAGGCCTGGGACTCGTTCGACACGGTGAACAAGCCCGACTGCTCGATCAGCGCTCGTTTGATCTCGAAATATTCCGCGTGATCCGTCACGAAATGGAACCACCCCTCAGGAGCCAACACACGCTGCACCTGACGCAGCGTTGATTCGAGCAGTGGGTCTTCGCTGGTCCGGTTGTGTTGGAAAACCGGCTGCGGAAACAACATAAACACCTCACAGGCCGATCCAGCGGGCATGGCGGGCAGCGCCAGCCGAAAATCCACCTGGATCAGGCGCACATTATCCAATTCGGCCTGATGCGCGGCTTGGGTCGCGGCCCAAAGGGATTTTACGTGCCAGTCGAAGCCCAGGAAATTCAGATCGCGGTGATCTTCTGCCTGCGCCACTAAAAATTCGCCGCGCCCACAGCCCAGGTCCAACACCAGGGGATGATCATTACCAAACAGGGACTCGGACGTGATCGGCAGGACGGAGTCGGGATGGTGGTATAACTCGCGGGGATCATACACCCGCACATAATGCGCCAGCACCTCCGGCGCGGGAGGTTTCACGCGAAAACGTTTGAGTTTGAGACGGGCCATAAACGGCTGATTCAATCACCTTTCAAATAGAACGCAGATAGAGTGCAATAGATCATAAACGCTTGAGTTTAAGACAGATTGTGACCGGCTGGTTCAATCACTTTTCAGATAGAGCGCATTATACAAACGGCGGTGTTCCTCATAGAATCGCTCGCCCGCCTCGGTAATCACCACCAGATAGATCATGCGGCGGTTGGCGGGGTCCAGCCGGGTCACTTCGCGCGCCAGGGTAGGATCGTGCTCACGCAGCGACAAGATCACGCCCCAACTGCCCGCCGCGCCGTAACCGCTGCCATCATATTCGATTCCGACTGGCCCCATTGCATACAGCCGGGCCAACGATTTCCATTGGGCTTCGCTGAGCAGGGCCATTATTATTCCTCATTTGGGGCCGACCACAACGCGATCCGGTACGGAAAAAACTCGGCGCGCATCACGCCCATTTGCACCGCCGGATCATGTTCCACCACGGCGCGGGCGGCTTCTTCGGTGGAAGTCTGCATGATGATAATGCCAAAACTGCTCGGATCGGTGTTGAGCGTGCGCCCCGCCAAAATCACCACGCCCTGCTGAGTCAGGCGCTCCAAATAGTCAAAATGCTGTGAGACAATCTCGGCTTCTTCCGGCGTTGGCCCCTCGGTGAGCATCGCGGGACGGGTAGGTTGAATTCGATAGAGATATTGGGTCATAATCGCACCTCAATCTATTCAAACAGTGACAGCCAAATCATACCACACCGGGGATGATCAGTGTCCGAACGGGTGGCCCGGAATCAGATCGCGCGTATCCTGGCGATACTGATCAAAACTCGCCATTTGGGCTTCATCCAACCCGTGCGTTTCACAATAACTCAGATAGGCGTTAGAGTGATAGGTCGCGGTCTCGATCTCATACTTAAACACGTTGGCAATCGTGCTGCGCCCGATATACCCCGCCCGATCCCACGCTTCATAAACAGGTGTGCGATCATACGGCACACAGCGGAATTCGGCCTGCCAGACCCCCTGCTGCGACGTTAGCAGCACATACTGCGCACGCGGATCACCGTTAAACGGCACGCCCACCGCCCCACAGTTGATCACCCAACGCGGCCCGATGTGGCGATCCATGGTGCGGTGCGTGTGCGCCGCGATGACCAGCGGCTCCGGCACAGTTTGGACAGCATCGAGAAGCTGTTGATCGCTCAGCCAGGGGCCGAGTCCGTCGCTTAAGCCGCGCGGGCTGCCATGCACCACACGGATCGCGGGCAGTGTCCCGATCTCGATCCGGTGAAAATGAGGCAAGGTCTGCATCCAGGCCAGTTCTTCGGAGGTAAGATCGCGGACGACGCTCAAGAACGGCTCCCACAGATCGCCGTACCAGTCCGGCGGGGCGCTTGAATTGACGTACTTGAGCACGTATTCTTCATGATTCCCGAACACGACCGGCCACGCTTGCGCCCGAATCGCGCGGAGACAGGCGGCGCTTTGTGGTCCCCGGTTGACCAGATCGCCATTGACGATCACCTGATCCGGGGCCATCTGGCGCAGGTCGGCCATCACCGCTTCGAGCGCGGGCAGGTTGCCATGAATATCCGAGATAATTGCCAGACGTGCCATTCTGCCTCATGATCCACGACCGAGAAAACCACCCCCTCTGCAACAGGGTTGTAGAGGGGGCAGGATGTCAGATCGACTCAAACCGGGGCGTGATTTTATCCGTTAAACACAAATCCACCCACTGACACGCCGAAAACGTCCGCGTAAAGCTGGTCGAATTCATCATCGGGCGCTTCGATCCAGAAGGTGTAGTCTTGATCACCGGCAGAGGTGACGAAAAACGCGCCCGCCATCTTCACTTCACCCTGATAGGTAAACACCACGAGCTGCCACTCGCGCCCGCCCACATAATACGGCTCAGTGGCGAGAATTTCAAGCCCCTGTACACCGCCCTGGAGCTGATCCACCCAAGATTGGGCTAACTGTTCATTGGTTTGACCCGCCGTTGGGGCAGTGGTGATTGCCACAAAAACCGCCTGATTTTCGACCGGGCCATAGACTGCCCATTCGCCGCTGACAACTGCTTCCCAGGTCGCCGGGACTGGGAACGAGACTAACCCGTTCGCCGCTGTCACCGTCTGCCAGCCACTTTCGCCTGATGCCGCCTCCACCTCAAAGTAGTTGATGCTGCCCACCAGCGCTTCGAGCGCCTGCTGCGCCGGGGCCGGATTAGAGGCAGGTGCATCGAGATCGAAGGCGTAACCCACGGCCTGATCGGGAACGTAGATCGCGATCACAGCGCCTAAACGCGCCTCACCCCGGAAGCTGTAGGAATAGTCTGTAACATAAGCGGGAAGGCCGTTAATCTCGACGGCGCGCTGGTTGATCACTTGCAATTCTTCGAGTTGATTCCAGCTCTCACGAATCGCCGCGTCGGTTTCTTCGGCGCTGGTCACGTCGGTGTAAGGATAGAGGCTCAGCAGTGTGTTCGTCGACAGGTCCGCCGTAAACAGGCGCGTCCCGTCCGGCGTGAAGCGCGGGCGCAGCCAGTTTGACGGATAAAGGAAGTTCACTCCATATGACAGGTCGGTATAACCACGCAGCGCCGGATCAAGGCCATCGTTATTCACCTGGATTACCACTTCGGATATCGTGGTTTCACCCGCGACATTCTCCGCGCCAAAACTGATCGCATATTCGCCCGTCGGGGCAGGAACTTTTTGGAAGGTGAGCGACTGGTTATCTTGCAGCGTCAGCACATCGCCAAAACTGCTGCCGACCAGATTGTTATCGGCATCCATCGTCAGCCACAGCGGCTGGAACTGGTCCCCCGCTTCGACCTGCACCTCAAACGGCTGCACCCCGCCGCTTTCGGTCTCGTTGATGCCCCACAGCGCAGTAGACTGGCGCAAGTTGAGATCGAATACCATCTGCGCTTTGACCGGCTCACCGCCGCGCACGGAGGTATATTGCCCATTCACGGTGGCACTGTTCGGGTTATCCTGGTTCGGGATCAGCAGCGCATAGGTCGAGGTTGTGCCGTCGGTCAACATAGGAACTTCAGCATCCCAGGTGAACGACCGTGACGTCACCCCGTCGGACCAGTCGACAATATCGGCCCCGGACGCAGTGAGTACCCGCGACACCAGGTAATCGAAGTCCAACACGGCGCGCTCGTTCTCGTCGATGATGTATGTGACGGCGTAGTTTACCTGCAAAATATCGCGACCAGTCACTTCCAACGACACCACCGCCGGTTGGTAGATGCTCGCCACTTCGGGGTACACGCCGATTACCTGGATGCCCGGCGCGGCGGCGGTGGTGGTGTTCGGGGAAGTCGTCACCGTCGTGGCGGCAGTGCTGTGATACACATTAAGGAATTCGATCCACGAGTCCATCGCGGGCGGCATTTCATCGGGATAACGTTCGTTAAATGCGCCGATCTTATAGGCTTTGATGGTGCGCGGGAAATAGACCGCCAGCCCATGCGAATCCGCCAACGGTTCGGAATTATCCTCAAACAACACCAGGGAGTCTACCGCCTGCATCAATCCCTGGGATGCTGTCTGCACTTCCGGCTCGGTAGAGACTTGATTCAGCAGTTCGGCGAATTGATAGAGATCCACCGAGGACCAGATGTCCACATATTCAGGATCATCAAACCCGCCGTAACTAATGGTATTGTTGCGCGCATCGGCAACGGCGCTGATCACGGCTTCGGGGTTGGCGCTGATCGTCGCGGTAAACTGATCCACCGCCGCCGTCACCACATCCGCCTGGGCAAGATCAACCGCCCCCAGGCCAAACACATCCTGATCGCCTAACGCCTCCCGCAGAAACGCCATAAAATATTCCACAATATGCGGGCCAAGCTCGGCGCCGGTCATGGCAGGATTGTTGACCAACTGCTCGAAAAAGAGATAAAACCATCCGGCTCCTGGTTCAGTTTCTTCTGCGCCGACGCTGTAGCGGGCGTAGGGCGCAATCGTCTGAAAGACTTCTAACTGCCCCATCAGGCACATATCAAAACCGAGCAGTTCAAACTTATCCAGGCCGGTTTCAGCCTTCACGCGATCCAGTGCAACAGTGAGTTCGGGCAGCGAAATATCGTCGCCGGTTTCCTCATCGCTCGAATGGGTGATCCATGCCCCACCATGATCCCACAACACTAATGCATATTTCTGCGCGGGATAGTTGGTGATGCCCCAGATCGCAAAATCGGCGATGGCTTCCGCGTCGCCAGAATTCGTCTCGCCCAAATTTTCGATCACCGGAGAGGTGATAGCATCGGCGTCCTGATCCTGTTGGACATAGTAGCGGCGAGTTTCGGTCCAGTCGCCGTCCCAGTCTACATAATCCGTCGAGCGATCAATCTGGGTGATGATATTCACCTGTGAGGTTGACCCCACCGCTTCCATTTCGTTCATATCGAACAGGCCCGCCGCTTCGAGATTGTTATCGGCGGCAATAAAGACCAAGACTGTCCAATCGGCGACCGTCTGCGACTGCTGGGCCGGATCAACAGGCGGGCGAACGGGAATCTGCGCGCTCCATTTATCCAGGATGGCGCGCTGATCCGCTAACCCGGCGAGTAAGTCAGCCTGGCTGGTGCTGTAGCGCAGCGCATCCGCCGCTTGCTCTATGGTGAGCGGAGACGCGATCTCCGGCTCATCCTGGGCCGCGAGCGCCCATGATGGCAACACCAACGACATCACGAGCAGCCCGATCCATAACACCCTTAAGACTTGCTGTTTATTTCGCATCCGACAACCTGCCTCCTTGTGTTTGTATGTGATGCAGCACTACAAAGTTTAGTACAAATCGGCTGGGGTGAAAAATGGGAAGGGGAAATAGCCTCATCCCTATCCCCTCTAACTGGAGGGTTCCCAACGGAAAAAGCGGAGAGCCAGCAGCGAACACCCCACCAACCAGGCGGCAAGCACCAGAATGGTAGTGGACAACGCGAAACTAGAATTCGCGCCTGTCATCAAGTAGCGGAAGGCGTCGGCCAGGTACGTCAGCGGTATCGCATTCACAAACAGCCGCATCGGTCCCGGTATCCGCCAGAGCGGGATCAAGGTGCCGGAAAGCATAGAAAAGACTAAAAAAGGCACTCCCGCCAACACCTGAATCGATTCTTCGGTTCGTGCCATAGCCGACAACACGTATCCAAAGGTGATAAAAACGGCTGCGCCCAAAATGACCATGCCGATCAAAGCAGGGAGGCGCTGTGTTTGCAGCGGCAGATCAAACAACACGACGCTGATCAGGATGATGATCACCGCCTGAAACAAGGCCACCGTCAGCCGGAAAGCAAACTGAGAAGTCAGCAGCGTCAGCCGGCTCAAAGGAGTCGATCCCATGCGCCTCAGCACCTGTTTTTCTCTCAAACTGACCAGGGGAATAGCTGTCACATACAACCCTAACAGCATCAAACTTAAGGCTAACACCCCTGGCAGCATATAATCTGCTGTGCGCAGCGGCTGGCTGTTCAGCGTTTGGGTTTGCAGCATAAACAGGGGCAGCGTCCCGGTTAACCGGGCATCTACGGTCGCCAGACTTTCGCGCAGCAGGGTGACGGCGGCCTGCCCATTGGGCGACGTGGGATCAAAATGGACCTCAAAGGGAATTTGTTCAGCCGGGTCAGTAAGCGGTTGGCGATAGTTGGCGAACGCCGCGCCGACTTCGGGCGAAACGATCACGACGGCGTCACGCCGCCCGCGATCAAGCTCCTTCAGTTCATCCGAGCGTTCTCCCTCGGTGATCTGAAACGCCGCGTTTTGATCAAAGGCCGCTACAAGCGATTGACCCGTATCTCCTGCCTCATTAACGACCCCAATTCTGAAAAACATTTTGCCCGAACTTGAAAAAACAGCGCCAACGACCAGCGCAATAATTACCGGAAAAAGCACCGACCATAACAACGCGGTGGGATCACGCCGCCATTCTCGAACGTTGGCTAGATAGAGTTGAACTAAAGCACGCATGGTATCCTCTTCTGATCAGGGTATGGCAGGAACATTAACACCCTCTTAAGTTCCTTACCCAACGATCAGTAGACGGTTTCCCTGCTTAAGCGTGAGCCGTTCGGAAAAAGTCGAAAAAGAGTCGACGAAAAGCCGCCACCTACAGCCGCCGCAAAAACGACACCAACAACCCCATCAAGCCCAACGCGCCGAGAACTAGAATCGGCAGGACGGGCGGCAGGCCCGTATTGGCAGTGGGTGCGGGATTGGTGCGCGGGACGACCATCGGAGTC
>JACRBK010000220.1 GCA_016234525.1 Chloroflexota bacterium | reverse complement strand
CCTTGCGGATTTCGTCCTTTGACGCGCCGCGTTCTACTCCCAATGTTTTGTAGTAGTCCACATAATCCATAGTGATACACTCTGATAGTTTATTAGAGAATTTACACCAAGCGGCTGAAAACAGCATTAAAAATGTTACACACCAGCCACCAGGGTTCAATCTCATTCTAGAGTCTGGTCTCTACAGAGTCAATCAGATCGGGTGTTTTCTTAGGAATTATTTATGTAAACGCCAGGGGAGGGACGGTCTGCGCCGTCCCTGTACAGATCATCGTTAGGGGGACTTTTATTTCAGGCGCTCATCACGCCGCACACCGGGGCAGCCCAATCCAGCGTGTTGTGCTGCGCCAACAGAACATCAATCTTCTGGCTGATCTCATCAGGATAGGCGGCGGTGCGCCGGATTTTTAGATCGGCAAACGAGTTGACACATTCAAATAGAGCGGCCAACGTGCCGCGAGTTTCGTTCACCATAAACATCATATAATGAATACGTTTAGCCGAGCGCCCTACCAACCGGAGATAGACGCTCACAGTGTCGCCGATAAGCACCTCGTTCAGATAATGAACATGGTGTTCCAGGTCAAAACCTCCCGTGGTGTGCTGCCGGTGATAGTCTGGTGTCAGGCCGAGACTCTCTGCTACCGGGTAACCCGCATCATCGAAGATGGACATATACCACCGGATATTCATATGTCCGTTCTCGTCCTGATATTCCGGCGGGATCGTAATACGATGAACCGTATTGAGCGCGGTGATCTTCTCAAGTGGAATAGTCGGCGGTTTCAAATCTCTCTCTCCGCAGATGGTGCTGCACGGGGTGAAGTAATCCGCGCCCCGTGCAGTTTATGACAGCGTTATGGATAACGATTACGGCTGCGTCTCTTCAGGAGGAGTAGGCAGCGCGCGCACGGCATCAGGCAGCACGACAAACCCCTCGGTGACTGCTTTCAACATATCAGGATACGGATAATCTAGCTCTTGCGCTTCCAACAGATTCAGGTCGGGTGGGTTGATCTGCAAATTGGCTGCAAACAACCTGCCGAGGGAATCATTCAGCAGCACCACTAACCCGCTGTGGACATCCCCCTGCTCATCCTGGTAAGTATAGGCGACCTGATACCCTGAGCCGTTTTCATGCTCAATCGGTGCAGAACCGATCACCGTTGCGCCCGGTTCGGTCTCAGCCCACCAACTTTCGGCTTCTTCGGCGGAACCAAGCGGGGTTTCATCCACGGCCCAGGCGCGCACAATATTTTTGCCCTGTTCTGCAGTTACATTAAAAGTGACCGCGCGACCAACGCCACCCGCTACTTGATTCCACTCGGCAGGATGTTTTAAGATAAAACCAAGCTGCTGATCTACATAGGCGGGCCAGAAGGCATCCAGCGCCATCATGGCGGGATATGCGGTAAAAGTCGCCATTACCCGTTCTTGCAGCAAGTCTAACAGTGCCGGGTTATTGGAGGGAACCACCAACCGGGTGACGAATAGTTGATCGCCTTCCAGCCAGTAAGTGGAGCGGTTGAGGTAAGTTTTGCCCTCTGAATTCAGTTCAAAATCGACCAGCACCCGGTTATCGCTGATCGTGCGATTGGTTTCCTGCCAGCCTTCATAGTCCGTCCATGCTCCGGCGAAATGTTCATCCGTCAAAAAGTCGGTGCTGAGGGAATCAACGGATTGGTAGTTCACGCCGGGCTGGATATAGTTATGGATAACGACCAGACGCTGCGGACTTTGCATGACGACTTTGAGCGTCGTACCGGCGCTGACCGCGCCTCCTTCGTCAATAGTCCAGTCATTTCCAGCAGGCCGGAAAGTCTGAAAATAGCCGCTGCTGTGAATATAGGGCAGTGCGCCGTCTAACTGGGGATTCGGGTTCGGCGATGGGAAAACAATCGCAGTTGGGGCCGGTGTCGCCAACAGATCGTCATCGGATGAATTGTTGTTGGTGGACGTGCCGGGGTTGATCATGCTAATCAAGAATGTAAAAATAATGATGAAGCCAATGAGGCCCCCAGCAAAGGTCGCGCGACGTTGAGTACGTTTTCGAGAAAGAGACATACGGTATACACTCCAACTTGCAGCTAAATTGAACCTGATCCGGTTTAGTCCAACCGGCTCCAATATACCGCGAAATGGTGTTCAGAGAGAGCCTATGTTACCCGATAATACTCCTAAATTGGACCCCCAAAAAATCCCGGACCCTGAGATCGAGCCGATCAGCCCGCAAGAAGCCGAAACGATCTTGCAGGAGGCCCTCGATCCCTATCTGGCTGAAGGCTGGCATATCCTGGATCGCAGTGCCTATACTGCCCGGCTAACCCGCGAGATGCGTAATCTTGATCTGCGCGTGGATTTGTTGGGCAGGGTGGAAAAACAAGAAACTGGTCTGACTCCCTTACAGGACAGTGGGCGTTTGACAGCCTGGGTGCTGCTGCTGGCGGCGCTGTTGGTCACCCTGGCGCTTACCTCGGCACTAGGAATTTTATAATCAATAGGGCATGGCGGAGCCGCACCCTGCAAATGGACGGATAGGCGGTGGTCATGCGCCGCGCGCGATCCTGAATTTCGTGTTAAGATTGCCTGACATGAAGTCAAAGAGAGTAAGTGATCTATGACTGACACACACGATACCGACAGTCTGATCTATCGTAATCAGTTATTGTCTGATGAGATTCGGCGCAGAGTCGATCAACTGGCTGCGATTAATACCGTGGCAGCGGCGATCAGCCAGACACTTGACTTAGAGATCGCCATGCAAACCGCCCTCGAAGCGGTGATGAAAGTCATCCGCGTGGATTCTGCCGGGATTAGCCTGGTCGATCATACCGCCGGTGAATTGGTGATGCGCGCCCAACGGGGCTGGAAGTATGATTTTGTCAGCCAGCCCATGCGTATTCCGTTGGGTAAAGGGATGTCGGGCATTGTCGTCAACAACGATGAGGTTCTGGTTACCGGGAACGTCACCGATGATCCGCGTTTGGCAGTTCCTGAATTCGCTTATGAAGGGATTCAGGCAATGGCGCTGGCTCCAATGCACGCGCGCGGACGAGTGGTAGGAATTCTGAGTGTTATGCATCATCAACCATACCATTTTATGGATGAAGAGATCACCGTTCTGCGGGTGATTGCCGATCAAGTCGGGGTCGCCCTGGATAATGCACGCCTGTATGAAAGCACCAGAGAGCAAACCAGCCGCCTGGGGGCTATTCTTAATTCATCGGGCGATGCCATTATCGCCACTGATCATTTGGGCAACATCAGCCTGATCAACGCGACGGCGGAGAATCTGTTCGATATTTCCCGCGATAACATCATCGGGGTGCAGCTTCGTCAGGCTCCGGTCCATCCTAAGCTGCGCGACGGACTGCGCCGGGCCATGAGCAACGAAACCGGCGGCAACACCGTCTTTGAAGTCACGCTGGAGGACGGGCGCTCTCTGTCAGCGATTGTGTCCCCGGTGTATGCTCACAAACCGTTGGAAAGTGATCAGAAAAACGAAGGGTGGGTGATGGTCGTGCAAGACATTACTCATCTGCGCCTGGCGGAACAAACGCGCGTGAACTTCATTCACGCGGCGGCGCACGATTTGCGTAATCCGCTGGGAGTGACGCTCAATGCCCTGGATATGCTCAAAAAGGAACCGGGTGGACAGTCTGAAGTTTCTAAAGAGATTATTCAGATCGGGATGCAAGGGCTTGAGCGAATGCAGGAACTTATAGACAGCCTGCTCAATCTTGAACATATTGAAAGCGGGGTTGGGCTGCAATCGCGCCCGTTGGATGCCCGGGAGTTAATCGAGCGCTGCGCGGTGGATATATTCCCCAATGTGCAGCGCTGCAATCAGGCGTTGCACATTGAAGTTCCGCCCGCGCTGCCGTTTATCCAGGGTGATATGCATTGGCTGCAACGCGCCCTGATCAACCTGTTGAGCAACGCCAACAAATACACTCCCCCATCAGGGGAGATCACCGTGCGGGCCTAT
>JACRBK010000219.1 GCA_016234525.1 Chloroflexota bacterium | reverse complement strand
GTTATTCCACTACCTCTATCATGAACGTGAGATCGTCACCGTCGCTGAAGAAACTCGGATGCACATTGAGGCGCACCAGACCATCCACGTCCGACTTGTATTCCCACGTGACTTTGACCGCGTTACCTGTCTCAAAATCTGGAGTGAAGAAGGCGCTGGTGTCGAGCAGTTCCATCTCAATGCCCGTATTCAGCGCGCAAGTAACGGTGATCCGGTAGACAACCCCAGTGGTGGCTTCAAAGGTAAATACCTCGGTTCCCAGGTCCGTATCGTTCAGGCTGACCGGATAGGGTTCCGCCGTGAGGAACAACTGCTCGGTGGTTTCGACGGTCACATCAATGGGGGCCGTGAACGGCGTGCCGCTCCAGGTGGAGGCAACTTTCACCAGGTACAGCCCATCCCCCTTGAGCACTACGCGCCGCAGCAAAGCATTGTTGCCGGGTCCATCGTCGTCATCCAACTCGATGCTTTGTGCATCGACGCCCATGAGTTCCACACTGATATCGTCTTCGGATTGCGTTATCGCCGAGACGTTAACGACCGTTCCCTGCGCTGCTTCGAAAACCACATACGTCACTTCGTCTTCAGCGCCGGGAGTCAGCGTGCTGCTGCCGCCAAGGTCCACCATAGGCGGATCGATCACGTTGGGTGTGAGCGTGTACGCCCCCGTGCCCGACCACGATGGTTTGGCTGTAATCGTAAAGGAGCCGTCTGCCTGCGCGACATAAGCGAGCAGCGCATTGGTGTCGCTGCCACTGTCGTCGTCGGAGGCCAATTCATTGCCTGCCGCATCCGAGATGGTGAGATACGTGTCGAATTCAGCCGAATCCATGCTGATTAGAATCAGTTGACCCCGACTTGCGTCGATGGTGTAGCTGACACCCTCATCACTGGTGACGACGCCTTCAACCGGCGTGCCAGGCGTCAACCCGTCTTGGGCCAACGCGGGCCTGCTCGGAAGGGCAAGCCAGGACCCCCCAATCAGTGCTACTACCATCACGATCCCTGCAAGAACCTTGATTTTATGCATCTCTTTTCTCCGTTAATGGTCAGGTGATACCGAATAAATCGCTCGCCCAGAATCTTTAAGGCAGCCGGTGGCTCCTCAAGCTGGGCGTGGAGTCGCAGCCGCATAGAGAAGTAATGCTCCTTATGTGACTTTTACACCCCAGCGTGACCACAGCGTGACCAGGCAGGATTAACGTTTGGGCGGTTGAATGGGGCGAATCGGAGACAGGCGCGACCCCGGCAGGGGACGGATCACATCCCGGCGCGGCGCGGGCAGTGGGATCGGGGGCAGCGGTTCGGGGCCAGGACGATTCGGCGCGGCGATGAATCGATCCGGCTGGTCAAAACTGGATGAGATCACCACTTCGCCCGTCTGCCCGTTGACCACTGCCGGGCGGCGCGCGCCCCCGCGATAGATCAGCGTGACCATCCACACTGGCAGCAGCAGCAGGCGGTAGTGAATCTGATCGGCTTCCAGATTCACCGACTGCCAGAACGGGTGATCGGGCATGTTATAGGCGTTCGAGTCGGTGCGGGCCAGTGTGATTTCGTCGGGTGGACGGCTGCCGGTGGCTTCCTGGCGGGCGCGATATTTGAGAAAGGCGCGCGCTGTGATCGACGCCTGCACCACGTCCACGCTGTACACTTCGGCGGGCCAGTGCGCCAGGTAGCGCGTTTCGTAGGGTTTGAGGGCGCGAAAATCGTAGGGCATCAACTGGAATAATACCGCTTGCGAGGGCTGTTTGATGCCTGCGACCAGCACATCAGAATAAGAATAAACCCCACCCCGTACCGCCGCCGCAGCCTGAGAAGCGACAGTAGGCAGGCGCAGCGTCACGAAACCCGCGAACGCCCAATAGGGCAGATACACACCCGTGAGTTCGCCGCGTTCGATCTGCTGAGCCTCATCCCCTAACAGGGCATGGACCGCCCGCGCGGCGCTGTTACGGTCCTGGGTGAAGGGCAGCAGCGCGTCTGGCTGCTCGAACGATCCGACTTTGTCTTGGGTCAGAATATGGGCGCTGCCGCAGAAAGGACACTCAGTAGAGAGTATCTCACTGCCGAGCGTCAGTTGGGCCGCGCAGTTTTGGCAAACCAGCACGCGCGATCCGATCTTCCATTCGCGGGTAAAGCCGAACTTGCGCTGCAAAAGGGCGTTTTCCAGCTTTTCATAACCTTTTTGGGCGGCTGACCCGGCCCCGGCGAGCGACATCCCCGGCTGGTAACCGCAGTGAGCACACAACAGCGCCGCCGCCGCTGCATCAAACGCCAGCGCTCCCCCACACAGGGGACATACTTCGGTTTCTGATTTGGCTGGCACAGCTTCACCAGGGACCAGATCGGGCGCGGCGGGTTTTTCCGCCGAGATCACCCCTTCGAGAATCCCTTTATCGCGCCAGGCGTATTCATGATAGGGCTGCGCGGCCAGGGCGTTTTCAAGGTAGAGCATCTTCTCTTTGGGATTGTCCGTCGCCAGCGCGAACAGATACCAGATGTCGGCATTTTCAGGGTAGCGCGACTGCATATAACGCAGCGTAAAACGGGCGGATTTAGGGTCGTGGCGCTGGATGCTGTCCCACGCATCGTCTAACCCTTCGCGCAGGTCGGGGTCCATATCCCAGTCGCGCGACGGGGGATGGTAAGCGGTTTTTTCTTCGGCGCG
>JACRBK010000198.1 GCA_016234525.1 Chloroflexota bacterium | reverse complement strand
TGTGTATCACCATCGAAACCAGGGGAGACGAAATCAATGAACATCTATTTTGCTGCGTCCATCCGTGCCGGGCGGGAATTGCAGCCCAGCTATGAAGCCATTGTCCAACACCTGAAAGATACCGGGCATACGGTTCTTTCAGAGCAGGTCGCCTCGAAGACGATAATCGTGGAAGAGCGTGATGTAACCGACCAGCAAATTTACACGCAGGATACCGGGATGCTGGACCGCTGCGATGTCGTCGTGGCTGAGGTGACGGTTCCTTCGCTGGGAGTAGGTTACGAGATCGCGTATGCGCTGCACAAGACCCATAAGCCGGTGCTGTGTCTGTGTCAGGGGGGAACACACCTCTCCGCGATGTTGACCGGGAACACGACTCTTGGCCTGCGGATTGTATTCTATACGAGTGTATCGGCAGCGCTGCTTGAGGTAGACCGCTTTTTGAGCGATGTGATTTCCTGACGGTTTACGGCTGGCTCTCAGGGGGATGGGTGACCAGCCAGCGCCACACAAACGCCAGGGATTGTACATCCGCGCGCTGGTAGGTACAGGCGCGGGCGAGAGTAGTCAGGTCGCCGCTGTCTAACCAATAGCGGTAATCCACATAGGCTGCACGGTAATCCCGTTGGCCCGGCCATTCAAAACCCAGATGAGTCGATACCACTTTGATAGAGGTGCTTTTTAAGGGCAGGCTGACCACCTGTTTGAGCGTCGCGTTCAGGTCGTGCATACGCGGGATAAGCTGGTTTACCACATAACCGGGAGCAGAACCGCGCAGCAGGGCCGCATCATAGCCTGACCAGTGATAGACCGGCCTATCGCTGGATGACATCGCCTCAGCGAATGTATCCCAGGCGGTGTCGCTGTCAGGAACCAGTATCACTCTCTGCCCATCAGCCAGAGTCAGCCGTTCCGGCAGTTGGACCAGCCCCACAAGCGCGATATGTGTATTCCCTTCGATATCGCACCAGCCCATACACCAGGGAACTGTTTTTCCATTAACCTCACATGTTTCCAGGTCGAACATCCACCCCGGCTGACGGCAGTCATCAGGCAGCGTATTCTGCCAGACGGGCTGGCCGTTGAGCAAAGCCTGCGCGTTGGCGCGAATCTTTTGAGCAGTCTTTTTCTTTATCCCCTTGATGGCGGTGAGCGATTCAACCGGGGCGGCTAACACATCCGCCAGGGTGTTGACCCCAGCGAAGCGCAGATTATCACGGGTGGCGTGCGGGATGTTATAAAGCAGGTCGAGATGTCCTTCCTGGCGCGCCGCCGTTTGGCAGAACGAATACCAAAGGCAGTGTTTACAGTGATCTTCCAGGTGGATAGGCGGCGCAGAAACAGCATCAAGCACACTCATTACCCGTTTTAAAGTGTCTAACAGCCGTGACTCATCATATTCATGCTCAAGGCGGGTGCGGGGTTGTCCGAGGGCATTTGCTCCCAACCACAACCAGGCGGGTGGGGGAGTGCCCTGGATAAGGTCGAGCAGCCAGACGTAAAAATCCAACTGCACCCAATCAGCCTCTTCAGGCTTAGATCGCTGTTTGATTTCAACCGGCGCGTAGACGATTTTGCCTTGATACGCCAGCCGGACAAGGCGGTCTACCCTGGCGTGCAGTATATAAATACGGTCGGTCAAGTCCAGTGGAATACTGTATTCTAAAAATGCCCCGATAATCCCAGGTACTTCCTGGCGCATCAGGTCGCGGGTAGCGGTAACTCCTTCATCCCAAGAGGAAATAGCAACCGGCCTTATCTCGGCTGCTGTCGCCTCCTGGACTCGCTGTTCATGCTGATTACCCATCGCATAGAGCCACAGCGTTTCCGGCGAAGTCTCATCGCGCAAGGTAGGGTCTCCATGCACATCCAGCCAGACACGACGCTCGCAGGTGAGCAGGTCACGGAGAGTCTGGGCGGTGATCGTGAACCTGGACATCGAGAGTTACCTCAGCGCGTGATAGTACCTGGGACGGTGCTCAAAGCCTACCTTGCGCTTGATGATGATTATTCATCCAGTTTTTCAAACAGCGTACAGACCGCGCCCACCGGGTCTTGAATGACGGCAAAACGGCTGCCCGGTTCTCCGCGCGTCGGGACAACGATACGCCCGCCTAATCGCTGGCAGGCCGCCAGACTGTCATCAAAATGAGCCACTGTGATAAGATCATCCACTGGGCGGGTATCGACGCATTGTCGCCGCGTGCATGGCATACGCCAACGGCGGGTGTACCATCCGGGCGGAGCATATTGTAGTCTGAGTACCCGTCCATCTGAACCGGCTGGGATGTCCAGCCGACCACCTGCTGGTAAAAATCGCGCACCTGATCGGCATTTTCGACCGTCAGGTCAACCCACGCAACCTGTCCCGCCTTAGAAGTTGCCATAGCGAATGTCTCCTTTAATATAACCTTAGGCATATATTAGTTGAATATGACACTCACCTGCCAACAGGTGATGAGACATCGCCACAAACAGACCCGTTGCTGTGGTGAGAATGAAACATACCCCCGCCGTTTTCTGAAAAACCAACCCGTTTACCTATCTTTTGGCAGGTGTGGTTCCGCTCATAGGCTCGTATACTTCTGCTTGGTTGAATAAACAAAGTAGTGTAAGAGGAAAAAGCACCATGTTGACACCTATGACCCCAGAAACCAAGCGACCTCGATTTCGCACTGAACGAGAGTATCGCGAATGGCAGCTTTCACTTCGGGGAAACATGCCGGTGAAGCGTCTCTATAACGAGCCGGGTTTTCTGGCCCGACTGATGAGCACCATCCGCTGCATGATAGCGCGGCGGCTTCATCGTGCCGCAGAACCACGCCGTATTGAGCAGGAATGTGTTAGACTTCGCAGCTAGTCGGAGTTTTTCGTAACCTGCACCTGACATCAAACCGGGTCTGAAAAGGCCCGGTTTCTGTTTGTTTTAGGACTCTATAGCTCCCTCAGCCGCGATTCCATTCTTTTGATCTGGCGGCGATCCCACAGCCAGAGCGCCCCGCCAATCAGGGTACTCGCTCCGAACAGGATCAGGTCAAATACCTGGTCGGCACGGTGATCGATCAGCCAATGGGCAGGATCGGCGCGCAGAAATCCCAGTAATGCGAATCCTAATCCCGCCAGCGCCAGCACGATCCACAGCCGCAGACCCACCAGCCATTGGCCCCAGGTGAGGATCAGCACCATGATGCCCAATGCCACACTCAGACCTACACCGAAAATCTGCACATCCAAACGCGGCGCGATGAATCCGTAGACATCTGGCAGTTCTTCGACCATCCAGCCGGGCCAATCGGCGAGCGTTTGGACTTCGTATCCATAACCGCAGCCTGCGCGACGACAGCCCATCCAGACCCCGATCAGTGCTGCCGGGAATGCCAGTGCCAGTGCATCCAGCCAGGGACGCAGCGGCACACGTCGCAGCCGTGCCATACCGATCACGACCGGAATCGCTGCCAGCAAGCCGCCATGCCATGCCATTCCGCCCAGGAAGAATTTATCAATTTCATCCGTATGATCAGAGAAATAATTCCATTCCAGGGCCACATGCAGCGCCCGCGCTCCGATCACGCCTGCCACTACTCCCGCGATCCCCACATCCAACCAGCGCAGCATCGCCGCCGGATCGTAACAGTAGGCGCGCCACGCGATCAACGCCAAACCACCCAGGATGCTGCCCAGCACCCAGACGGTATAGGCGTGCAGTTCGAACGATCCAAACTCCAGCACAACCGGGTTCATGATTCCACGTAGTATAATAGGGGCGCGATAGGCTGCGCCCGGCAGAGTCTACGGAAAGGTTGTAAAGCCAAACCGCCAAACTGTCAAAAAGTAGGCGGAGGTCGGCGCGATGTCAGCCAAAAATCAGCCTGAATCCCTTTCCCGCTGGTATAATTATCATAGGCGCTTGAGTTTAGAAATTTAAACGCATTTTAAACCTGCGTAAAACCGTGAAGGTCTAAGGAGAAAAAACTATGATCGGCGCAATCTTAAGTTTGTTTGCCATCGGTGGATTAGCCATCGCTGGTTTTGGTGTGTTTATGATGGCGCAGGCCATCTCGCGCAATAATCCCGCCCGCGCCGGAGCTTTGATCACAGCAATCGGCGTGGTGATCGCTATCGTGTTTTTCACGATGGGGGCCGGGGTCGTCGAAATCCAGCCGAATGAAGTCGGCGTGGTGTTCAACGTCTTAAACGGTAATCTGGCCGATCAACCACTGGGGGCGGGTCTGCATATCATCATCCCTGGCATACAAGAAGTCACGATCTATTCAGTGGCGCAAAAAGAATACACGATGTCTGGCGCAGTGAATGAGGGCGCGCTGAAAGGGGATGATGCTGTTGAAGCACTCACTAACGATGGCCAACAGGTTCGCCTGGATGTCACCGTGATCTACCGCATCAACCCGGCTAAAGCCAACATCGTCCACAAAGAATGGCAAAATCGCTTCGAAAATGGGCTGATCCGCCCCACCGTGCGCAGTGTGATCCGCGAATCGCTGGGGCAGTTCGAGGTTCAGGAAATCTACAGCGAGAAACGCGCGGAATTAGCCGTTGAAATCGAGCAGCAGGTGCGGGCCAAGATCGAACCTGCCGGGTTTGAGATCACTAATGTGCTGATCCGAAATATCGTGTTCTCGCAGGAATACGTCAACTCGATTGAGCAAAAGCAGGTCGCGCAGCAGCAGGCGCTCGAAGCTGAGTTCCGCGTTCAGGAAAAAGAACAAGAAGCTGATCAGGCTCGCGCCCTGGCGCGTGGTGAAGCCGACGCCGCGAAAATTCGCGCTGAAGGTGAGACCGAGGCTTTACGCCTGATCAATGAGCAGCTTTCGCAGAACCCTCTGCTGCTCCAGTGGCGTTATGTTGAGAACCTGAGCGACAACGTGGAGATTATCCTGATCCCGTCGAACAGCCCGTACCTGTTCGATTTGCAACAGTTAACGGCAGCGGCAGGCGGGGAGATCGTCACCCCTGAAACCGGGACCGGCAATTAGCAGGCTGATTTGTTTTCGGGTCTGATCGGGCGCGGCGCTGCCACGCCCCTACACGTTCTCCCCTTCCTCATCTGGGTGTGGGGAGGGGAGAATTTTAGGTTATGATGAACTCCTATCCCACTCCCTATCCTGAAGTAAACGACGTGTTGGACCGGCTGTTGATCGGCGCGCAGCGCGTGTTAGGGGATCAATTTGTCGGCCTATATCTCTACGGGTCGTTGTCCAGCGGAGATTTTAATCCGCACAGCAGCGATATTGATTTTGTGGTGATCACGGCGGAGGAACTTCCGGCGGAGATGGTCGCCGCGCTGGAAAAGTTACATTCCGATCTCGCCGCCAGCGGCCTGGAATGGGCGGCGAAACTCGAAGGCTGCTACCTGCCGCAGCGCGATCTGCCTCGCCATAATCCTACTATGGCTCCCTGCCCACACATCAACGAGGGACACTTTTATCTGGCGAAACATGGCAGCGATTGGGCGATCCAGCGTCATATCTTGCGCGAATGCGGAGTGGTGATCGCCGGGCCGCCGGTTGCCCCATTGATCGATCCCGTTTCGGCGGACGATCTGCGGCAGGCGGTGCGCGGAGTCTTGCGTGAATGGTGGGAACCCCAACTGCGGGAAAGTCCTGC
>JACRBK010000202.1 GCA_016234525.1 Chloroflexota bacterium | reverse complement strand
GTCACGCGAATCGCTGTCTCGATCATCGACAGTGTGAAACTTTTGACCCCGTAGCCGAAATATACGATGTTATCTTTTTCAGTTTCGTAGAGCGCCTGCGCCACATCCCCGCTGTATCCATAGGCGGCCAAAAGCTGAGTGAGTTTATTCTGCGTCTCCTCATACAGGCGTTCGTTGTGCCACAGGGTATCATCCGCGTCGAACGCGATCAGGTCGAGCATGGGTTATTCTCCGTAGGGTTACGCTCGTATTGCTCTTGTTTAGATTAAAACTCTTATGGCCGCATTTTGCCCAATGATTTTAAAACGGCCTCACCCCCTGACCCCCTCTCCAACTCGGTTGGAGAGGGGACCGCCGCCGACTGGGTTTTTGTAGGGGCGCCGCTTGCTGCGCCCGGTTTTTTTCCCCTCTCCACCAGCGCAGTGCAGGGGGGAGGGGATCAAGTGGTGGGGCTAGATTTTGGCTTAAATTGACACGTATTTGGGCGCAGCGGCGCCGCGCCCCTACACAAGACATATACTCTCCCTTTCCCCGCTGCGCAGAGAAAGGGGGCGGGGGGGGATAGGAGTAAAACCGCTCTCTATTTCGCCAGCCGCGCCGCGATCTGGATCGTGTGTTCGGCGTCGTGCTCGTCAGAGTTGGCGCGCAGATAGTTGAGCAGCGGTTCGTCACCCGTCCAGGCGTAATGCCCGGCGGCGAAGATTTCATCTTCGGTCATGCTCTCAATCGCCGCTAGCGTCTCGGCGCGGACGGAAACGAACCGGGCGCGCACCTCCGCCAGCGAGAGATCGCGGTTTTCCTGGTGCATCTGCGCGTTGAACGTGTCCACGCCATCCCAGGCAATGCCCGGCGTAGCCAGCTTGAATGTGTTATCGCGCTGGCCGCTGCGAACCCAGCCCAGGCAGATACGCTCCCAGCCCGCGATGTGCGCCAACAGGTCTTTGATCGACCAGCCGCCATCCAGATCGGGCCGGGCCAGCGTTTCGTCATCCAAGGGGGTGATCAGCGCCTCAAGCTCCTGGCGGCGTTCACGGATCACGGCGATCAGTTCGGCTTTGTTTTCGGGCGCGGCGGGAACGATGCCGGGAATCTCAGCTAATGTGATCGAGGACGGCTGCGGGCCGCGATCAAAACTCTTAAAGACCGCCGGAACACGAACGCGATCATCGGTTTTGTGCAGAGTGCGGATTTCTTCAAAAACTTCATCACCTGCCAGCGTCAGCGCCGCAATATGATCCAGGAACGCGAGATTCTCCTGGGAGATCATCTCGTCCGTGCCTTCGATCAAACCCCACACATCCCAGGGCAGCAGTTCGACCTTGTTCAGCGCCGCGAAATCGCGCAGCATATCCCCGCGCACGAACCATAAGCCGCTCATGTCAAAGATGCCGAACTGATCCGGGTTGGCCTCGCCCTGGCGGCACTTCTGCCACGCTAATCCACCGGGTAAAAAGCGGGTAAGCGGCACATCGAGCGGATCAAAGTCCAGTTGCAGTTTGCCGCTTTGTAACGTATCCATTTGCGCGTCCACCTGAATCCAGCGCCCCTGATCGGCGTTCCAATACTCGCACACCCAATGATCCTCATAGTGCTGCGGCATAAAATAGGTGGCGAATCCACAGCGTGCCCGCGCCGGGACTCCCTGGTGACGCAGCAGCGTGACTAACATCAGCGAGAAGTCTCGGCAGTTGCCCACGCTGCGCTCAGGCGCGGCACGCGGAACTACCAGCGGCTTGGGATCAGCATCATAAATCGCTTGCAGGCGCGCCGCCGTTGTGCGAATGTTCACTTCGGCTTTGCGCTCGTCGGTCAATTCGACGCCGTACTGTTTGGCCCAAAAGACATGCAGCAGATTATTCTGCACCACCTTCACCAGATCGGGAATCGTGGTGGGCAGGCCCTCTAGCAGGGTGCGGATCGCGATGCTATCGGGCAGAGTCGAGAGCGGGCCGGGTTGAGCATAATAAGACTGTACAGACATGATCTCCCTTTCTGTTGAGGTCGCCGCAGGCTCAAGCCGTGCGGCTAAGCCAAAAGCCTGGAAGCGCACTAAAGGCGCTGGAAACCAACCGCTCTACAGCCCCTTATGCACTTTTAGAATTTATTCTGGTCACAAAATCGAAAAGTGGCCTCATCCCCTGCCGCAGCCGACCCTTCGCCCCCTTTTTCTGCGCAGCGGGGAAAGGGGGATGGGGGAATAGGGGTAAACCGGGTGGACGCTTGGGTTTACATCACCGCCGGAACAATAAAGTCTTCCACCAAATTGAACTCGCAGATCATCCGGCTGTCGCGGAACAGTTCAGGCACAGCGCTTAGTCCCCCGGTCATGACCACTACCAAATCGAACGCCGGGACCACATAGACGAACTGCCCGCCATAACCTGCCGCGATCATACAGCGCTGTCCCTTCATGGATCGCAGCCACCACAAGAAACCATAACCCCACGGCTGGCAGGAATCGGGCCCCAGTGGATCGCGCGTGGTGTGATACGTCGCGGTCTGATCGACCCATCCCGCCGGAAGAAGCGCTGTATTATTCCATATCCCATTATTGAGGTAAAAGTAGCCAAACTTCGCCAGATCGCGCACCGTCAGGCGTAATTCCGTGCCGCCAATCGTCACCCCCTGCGGATCAGCCTGCCAACGCCGCCGCTGGATGCCCAACGGATCAAACAGGTAAATATCGGCGTATTCGAGCATGGACATGCCCGTAAGGCGCTGCAACGCCGCCGAAAGCAGATGGGTGTCGCCCGTACTGTAATTAAACACTGTGCCGGGCGGGTGAATCAGCGGCAGTTCTAAGACGGACTGTATCCAGTCGGCGCTGCCGGTCATCTGACCCAGACTCGGCCCATATTCCGCCCAATCCAGCCCGGAGCGCATGGTGATCAGATCGCGGATCGTGATCTCGCGCTTGGCCTGATCGGGGATCGTGGCGAATGCCTCTGGCAGAATGTACCCGATCCGCTCGTCCAGGCCGGGCAGATCGCCCGCCCGCAGCGCGATTCCCACCAGCGCTGACAGCACACTTTTGGTCACGG
>JACRBK010000212.1 GCA_016234525.1 Chloroflexota bacterium | reverse complement strand
GAAAATTCTGGGCGCTGCTTGCTGCGCCCCTACATGCAACGCCACACTCCCCTTTCCCCGCTGCGCAGAGAAAGGGGCCGGGGGATAGGGGTAAAACCAGACACGAGCAGCAGCACCTTTATAGGCGAATATTCTTGAGTCTGCTGTTCGTACTGCTTCTAGCCAGATCGATCTTGCCCGTTGAGGCGGGGCGCGCCCAACCCGATTTCGAACGGCTGATCGGCAGTCCGGGGCGGCTAAGTGCCTATTGGCACGATCAACGCTGGACGGCGGGCGACGAATACGCCTGCGCACTGTATGCTCAGGCGGCGGTGTTAGAGGCGCTGGGGTACAATTTTGAGCGCGAATTGGCGGATATGCGCGCCCTCGGTCAGCGCGACGGTTGGTATTCGCCCCAAAGTGGCACGATAGGACTCGGCCAACCGCTGCGCGCCAAAGATGTCCCTTTTGAGGTCTTCGGCAGCCCGATTGTTCCGCCGATCTCCCCGGCGCGCGCGCTGGCCCGACTGCAACGGGCGCTGCTGGCGGGACGTTATCCCCTGGTGAATCTTGATGCGCAGCGGCTCAGTTATTATCACGGCTCCGCGATCCGCTGGCATACGCTGTGGGTCACAGGGATGCGGCTCGACGCGGCGGGCCATGTGATCACCATCATCGCCAGCGACAGCTATCGGGGCGCGGCGGTCGAATACCCGGTGGACGAATTTATGGCGGCGTGGGGCAGCGTTGAGTTTAATTATTATGCGATCTTTGTGGAGGATTCCCGTCGTGCTGAAAAACGCCTGGTGGAGATTGATCCGGTTCGGATTTCGCCTGCTCTATAACGAGATGGCTTTTACCTATGACGTGGTAAGCTGGATCGCGGGCCTGGGACGGTGGCACGATTGGCAGCGTACCGCCCTCAGCCATCTGGAGGCGGCTCCTGGCGCGCCGGTATTGGAACTGGCGCACGGAACCGGCCATTTGGAGATCGATCTGCGCCGGGCAGGTTATCATCCCACCGCGATTGATCTCAGCCGGGCGATGGGACGGATCGCGCAGTCCCGGCTGGTGGGTTGGGGATGGCGCCCTGCCCTGGCCCGCGCGCGTGGGCAGGCGCTCCCCTTTCGGGCTGAATGTTTCGCCGCCGTCGTGAGCACCTTCCCCACCGAGTTCATCATCGATCCTGCGACGCTGGCAGAAGTGTACCGCGTGTTACGCCCCGGCGGGCGGCTGGTGGTCGTTTTTGGTGGGCTGCTCACGACCAAAAACGCGGCGGCAGACGCACTCGAAGTCGCCTACCGGATCACCGGGCAGCGCGGCCCCTGGCCAGTGGGAGTCGAAGATCGACTCAAGCAGGCTGGATTCAGCGCGGAGATGATCGCGGAAGAATTACCCGGCAGCACGGTGCTGTTATTCGTGGCAAAAAAATAATTCTGAGGCAACCAAAAAGAGGCGCTGCGCGCGCCTCTCTCTATGGGGTTCAGAAAAATGCAGCCTAATCGGTCGCCTGACTGACCGGCGCGCCGGTGACAACCGCCTCTTTGAGCGCAACCCCGGCCTGCTCTGCCGCTAACACGCGCTTGAGCGATTGAATCCCCACTTCGATCATCTTCTGATCGGGTTCGCGGGTGGTGAGGTGCTGCAACATCAGATTCGGCTTGACGATCACCTTGATAATCGGGTTGTCCTGGTGTTTGGCGGTAAAGCGGATCGTCTCGTAGGCTAACCCGGCAATCGGGAAGATCAGCCCGACGCGCATCAGTACCAGCAGGATCACGTTATCGGGACGCCCGGTGAACATATGGATCACCACCGAAAGCACCACCAGCGTCAGCAAAAACGCCGTTCCGCAGCGGGGATGCTCAATGGGGAATTCTTTCACGGCTTCGGGGGTCAGTTCCGCCCCGCCTTCATAGGCGTTGATCGTCTTGTGTTCCGCGCCATGATACCCAAACAGCCGTTTGACATCGTTCATATGGCCGATCAGCCAGATATAACCGATCAGCATCCCCAGCTTGATCGCGCCTTCGACAGCATCCGCCACAAAACGGTTATCGACGCCGCTCACTTCGCGGAAAGCCGCCGATGCCGCCGCCGGGATCGCCACAAACAGGCCGATCCCCATCGCGAGCGAGAAAATCACCAGCCCATAACCCGCCACACCTTGCAGCGAAAACTCGACTTCTTCTTCCTCTTCGAGCGCCACATCCGCCGACCACATCAGCGCGCTGGTCCCTAATACGAGCGAATCCCACAACATGACCAGCCCGCGCACAAACGGCAGTTTCGCCATCCGGCCCCGGTAGAGCGCCGCATTCAGCGGGACTTCTTTGGTGACAATCGCGCCGGAAGGATGCCGCACGGCAATGGCCGCGTTATACTGCCCGCGCATCATCACGCCTTCGATCACCGCCTGCCCACCGTAAAAAAACGGGCGAGAAGACGGTGGTTGTTCGGTCTTATCTTGTTCCAGCGCGTCTTGAGCAGCGCGCAGCAGCGCCACCGCGCTCCATTTTAATCCTGAAAATTTCCGCATCGTGACTGGCTCCCAACTTACAAGGTTAAACGTATCAGATTGTCGCACGCCGGAAGGGACAACGCAACAAAAGGATCGGCCCTGATAAGCTGACAGCATTCAGCGATCAGCACGTGCGGGGAATGGATCGTAGGGGACATGCTGGTTTTACCCCAGAGGGCCAATTTAAGAGCAACCTCACCCCCTACCCCCTCTCCAACATGGTTGGAGAGGGGACCACAGCCGGGCAAGGCGGTGTGGGGGCGAGGCCGATTTTATACCAAAACCTATCTGATTTTGCGGCGAAGCACCCAGCCGCCCGCGATCAGACCCAACACCAGCGCCCCGGCCAACACGATCAGCGGGGCAGGCACAGACGAGGAGTCTCCT
>JACRBK010000044.1 GCA_016234525.1 Chloroflexota bacterium | reverse complement strand
GCTGGCAGTAAGCGGCGTGCTGTGGGTTGTGTCGGATCGTACCAATGGTCATCATCTGCCGGATTCTTCGCCGCGTGCCTATGCGCTTGGTCTCTTGTGGGCGTTGGGCGGGGCGCTCGGTCAGGCGGCGGGTTATATCGCCTCGAAGCAGGGATTAGAGGGGGATTTCCCGGCCCTATCGGGCAACTTGATCCGCCTCATCGCAGCCACGATTCTGATCTGGGCGTTTACGATCTTTCGCGGGCAGGCGCGCCAGGGGGTTGATACCCTGCGCCAGAATCCGCGTGCCGTGCGGCTGATTCTCGGCGGGGCGATCTTCGGGCCGTTTATCGGGGTGTGGTTGTCATTAGTGGCGGTGCAAAATGCCCCGGTAGGCGTCGCCTCGACGCTGACCAGCCTGATGCCGATCTTCCTGCTGCCGTTGGGCCGCGTGATCTTCAAAGAGCAGATCACGCGCCGCGCCGTGGTCGGGACCGTCGTCGCCGTGATCGGGACGGCGGTGCTGTTTCTGGCGGTATAGTTTTTACCCCTATTCCCCGTCGATGCTGCGCATCGCTCCCCCTTTCTCCACTTCGCAGAGAAAGGGGGGTGTACGAGAGCGTTTAGCCGCGCTGCCGTTCGAGCAGAATCATCATAATAAAGCTGAGCAGGAAACGTGTCTCATCTTCGTCAGAAAGATTCGGAGCCAATGCCTCGATCTTAAACACGCCCTCGAAGAAAGCCGGCTGTTTTTCCAACTTCATGAGCGGCGTTTCTGTGCCCGTCTGGTAAACAATGTAGCTGGGGTGAAAAAAGTAACCCGACAACAGGCCAAGCATAGGCAGCGATGACATGCAGCCGTCGCCCACTTTCGCCCAGGGATTACCCTCGCGGATGGTATGTAGGGGCTGTTCCGCCGGGTTAGAGATCTGGTAGCTCGCCCGCCAAAGAGATTTCATCCCCTCGCGTTTGACCGCTCCTAAAGGCCGGTTATCGGTACTGCTGGTGAAATGGTACTTTGCCGAAAAATCGATGATGCGGTCGGCTTTGATGGTGAAAAGCTGGCGGCTCTTAGAGGAATCGGAAAACACGCCGATGTCCTCCTTAAGTTTGAGGAGTTTCTGTTTGACATAAAACAGATCGGTCCCCTGAGCATCGCGGACGTAAATCTGTGGAGCGACAGCCACAATCTTGAACGACATCTTCAGCGGATACTGATAGCGCATAATCTAGGGCCTCCCTAAGGGGTAATGGACGATAAAAGTGCGGTAAGGCTTGCCTGAAAACTCAATGCGTAACGAATTATGGTCTGCGCCCGACAAACGTGCTCATCACCCCACCATCCGATGACTCGATCACCGTCCAGCCGGGGAAATACCCTGGCAGTTCGCCAAGTTGCAGCATGTGATCCGGGCGGGTATCGGGATGTGATTTGAGCCAGTGGATATTGAGCGTTTCGTAGATCACCAGACCGCCGGGGCGCACCCGCTCAGCTATGGCAGGAAACAGGCGGCGGTCTAAAAAACGAAAGACATAGACCAGATCATATTCATGGCGCGGCAGCGGAAAATGATCCAGGTCCGCCACCACAAAATGCACACCGGAGAGTTTGCGCCGTACCATTTCGGCGCGCGCCTGGATCAATGCCGTCAGGCTGATGTCGAGCGCCTCGACGCGCCACCCCTGCTCTGCCAGCCACAGCGCATCCCGCCCTAACCCACAGGCGAGTTCTAACGCCCGGCAGCCGGGTTGGCAGGATGGCGCATGGCGGGCCAACACGCTGTGCGGGCCTGTTTTTTTGAGACTATCGGCAGGGTCAGCATAACGCTGTTCCCACCGCTGGCGATCTGCCTGGGACATCGCGTTATACTTTGCCCAGGTAGACCGGGGTATACCGCAGCGCGTTCGGAACCGCTTTCATCGATTCGCGGTCACCGGGCATGAGCGCCATACGCGGATTGCGCTCTTGCAGCCGGTAAATCTGATAGGCTTCGCGCACCGTATCCCAGGCCGGGGTACGCCAATTGGCAGGAAACCTCAACAGCCCCGCAATCGCGCGCACGCGCTGCCCCGCTAGACTATTCCAGGGATCACGCCCGCCCCCGGCAAAAACAGCGCGGGCCTGATCTTGATCCGACCCTTCCCCGCCGAGTTTGCCGAATAGACTGGCGCTCAGCCGCTCGACCACTTTGCTGGCTTTTTTGTCATCGACCCCTTTCTGCTGGGCGAACTGCCGCAGATCGGAGGGGAGAACGTTCTCGCCGGAATCGCCTTCGCTGCTCTCGATGACATCCACTTCTAGTTTGCCTTCAAAAGCGCTGTGCAGTTCATCCATCGTATGATCGGGACGCAAAAACAGTTCGAAGGCCGCCGGGGTTTCGTGGCGCTGTCCTTCGCGGAACAAGGCGAATCCCCCATCCTGCTCGGTCAGCCACGCATACAAAATCGGCAGTTTGACCTCTTCTCCAAAATCCGCTAAAGCGTCTTCGTGCGGCTGGCCCAATACACGCACCCAGCCTTCTTGAGCGGGAGCAACAAACTGGCGCACGCTGTCACTCATCCCGGTTAACGTCCCCGTTCCCCCAGGAAATGGATCATAAGGTGTGAATCCCCGCGCCACTAATACAGATTGCAGCGCCTGGGCGACGGTATCGGCGGCAGTAGTCGGCACATACACACTATACCAGGGCTGGCTCATTAGACGCTCTCTCCTTTGGTGGGGGCGGCCACAGTACTGACAGGCGGCGGCACAACAATCGAAAAACCACGCCAAAATGTGAGGACTCGCGTGAGATCGGTGAATCCTAAACGGCGGTATAGACGGATAAATTCTTCGGTGGGCGCAACGGTAAAAATCGTATCAGCGCCGCGTTTCATCGCCTCGTTTACGGCGGTAGTGATCAACGCCACTTCCAGCCCCATGCCATGCCACAAGGGAGCCGTCGCCACCACTTCGAGTTCGGCGGTGGACCCGCGCAGCCCGATCCGCGCTGCCCCCAGCGGGGCCGCCCGGTAGCTGGCAAGGATGAAAAGTTTGTGGCCCAGTGTCGCGGCCTCCGCCAGCGGCGCGACAACATCCGGCTCGATGGTGAGAGACTCCGTATTATAGTATCCGGCTCTAAAAATGCGCAGCCAGACGGCGAGTTCCGATTTTGCGCTGCATACCGATGTTTTTACTTCAGTCGGGAGGAAATCCGGCAGACGGCCTAACGGTTCTTCATCCGGCATCACCGGGCCATAAAATGGGCGGTAAACCATCACCATCCGATTATCTTCGAGCGTCAGTCCCATCAGCGCCAGCTGCTGCTGAAACGCCGCCGGAAACAAGGCATCCTGAAACACGAGGCGCGGCATTCGGCCTAGATGAACCATTCCTTCAAACGCAGCAACCAGATCGTCGCGCCGAACCCAGGCGACTCCCTTATG
This sequence comes from Chloroflexota bacterium, assembly GCA_016234525.1. Classification (GTDB taxonomy): domain Bacteria; phylum Chloroflexota; class Anaerolineae; order Aggregatilineales; family Aggregatilineaceae; genus JACRBK01. The sequence continues at coordinate 1,936 of JACRBK010000044.1, read as the reverse complement.
CGGCGTGACGCAGTTCAGCGCGGGGTCGGGGTTAGTCGCGTGAAAATGCACATCGACCGTCCCCAGTTGTTCTACAACTACGCCCGCATCCAGCGTTGTAGCGCGCAGATGAGCCTGGATGCGACGTAACGTTTGTCTTTCGTGGCGGTTTAATGCCCCCATCATGGTTTGCTCTTTTTTTTCAGGTTGGCAGTTATCCTTGCACCAGTTTACTTATTTTTCGCGGAATTGCCATTTTGAGCAAACCGCGCAAAATCAACCCCTCTCCAACAAGGTTAGAAAGGGGTTAGAAAAACGAGCAAACTGCCTGCCGAGACAGGCTTGAGAGGTTAGTTATCCTTCATGGGGCAGCGCGTGGTGTTCGAAGAATTTCCAAATCTCTTCTCCGGCGTGAATATCCATATTCACATTCCCGGCGATCTCGACTTCCAGCCGGTCAGCCACGCCGGGGATATTATGCCCGCCGCCTTCCACCACGTAATACACCAGTTCCGTGCCCATCGCGCAATCATCGAAAACATAACGGAAAACCTGGGTGGTGGGCGCTTCTAACGTAGTGGGGATCACCGAATAATCCAACGTTTCAGGATCGCAGTTATCGTGAATGGCCCAGAATAAAATCGTATCCGGCACGGAATAGGAGATAATGTTGCCCAGGTAGTTATTCCCTTCCCACCCGACACTGACATCCTGCGTGCCATGAATCAGCATCATGGGGACCGGCGGCTTGCCTGCGCATTCGTCCAACAGCACCGGGTACAGCGTCGCCCCGATCGATGCAAACGCGGCCCAACGTTCCCCGGCATCACACGCTAAACGCTGCGTCATGAATCCGCCGTTGGAAAAACCGGTCATATACAACCGGTTCTGGTCAATGTTCAGATCAAGACTGAGATCATCGACCAACACCGAAAGCAGATCCACATCATCTACACCCGGATCGCGATAGCCCGGTGTGCCGCGCGCATAATTCCATTCGCGCCCGGCCCCGGCTCCCTTCACCGGCGTGCCATCGGGATACACCACGATAAAACCTTCATCGTGCGCCACCCGGTTGAGATCAAACAGATACGCCAAGCCGGTCGCGGTGCCAGGACGCCCATGCAGCGCCATCACCAGTGGCATCGGGACGGCGGGATCATAAGACGGGGGAACATAGACAAAATAACTGCGCGCCGCGCCGCCATACACTTCAAGAACAGCATCCTCGGTGAACTCCGGCGGGGTGTCAGCGGCGAAAAAGTCCATGACCATCTGCGAAAAATCCACGCCGAACTGATTGAGTATGTAATCGCCTGTGTGCGGCCAATTGTTCCCTACGCCCTGGAAAATATAGACCGACACCGACGCCTCACCCGCGCATTGATCGTAAATCAGGCGGCGAGGATTCTCTGCCGCGCGGATGGCTCCCAAATCGCACTCATTCCGTGCTGCCCAAAAACTTGCGGTGGCTTCCGCATTGAGAATATTGAGCGATCTCCCCGACGCATCGTCGGTGACAGTGCGTCCTTCTGCCGGGCGATCCAGGTTATTCGCACCATTCAGCACTAGCAAAGACACCGGCTCAGATGGTTCGCCGCACATCGAAACGTGATAATCCCAGGTGAGCGATCCAACAACGGCCACTTTTGCCAACCGATCTGGCAGTACGCAGGCCAGCCGGAAGGCCATATCGCCGCCCGCCCCAAACCCGGCCACATAAATTCGCTCAGGATCAATCGTGTATTCTTCCGACAGGTGGTCGATTAATGCCGAAACAAAACCCACATCATCCAAAAATTGTAGTTTCACCGGCCAGCCGGTTTGGGATTGTCCGTCGTCCCAATCCAGATCAAACGCATCGGGATACGCTACCAGGGTGCCATTTTGCTCAGCGAGCGCATCCAGGCCGCTGAGCGCCTGCATCGCCCGGCCCGACGACGCGAACGAATGCAGC
>JACRBK010000211.1 GCA_016234525.1 Chloroflexota bacterium | reverse complement strand
TGGCCTCGTATATGGTCGTGGCGGAGGACCTGAACAACAGCAGCCTGCCGTATATGCCAGTATTCCCTGCCGGGCAGGTGATCCGCGCCCGCGCTCAATATGTGGACCTGCCGACGATCCGCGGGATCAGCTATGTGACCGTGTACCGTCAGGACGCTTCCCCGTTGATCAGCTCCGACTGTTGGTACACGTTCCAGGGGTTGAGCACGGATGGCCTGGTTTATGTGTCAGCCGCGTTCAAACTCTCGCCGAGTATGTTTCCGGCGGAGCTTGACCCAAACTTCGACTATGAAGCGTTTATGGCCACGTTCACCGACTATATGAACGGCAGTATCGCGCAGTTGAACGCCGCCACGCCGGACCAGTTCAGCCCGTCGCTGACTACGCTGGACGGCATGATCCAGAGTTTCATCGTAACGGGATAGACATAAAACTCAGAGATTTCGAGCTGTTTTTCGCTGAGCCTCACCCCCTGGCCCCCTCTCCACTTCGTAGAGAGGGGGAAATGCTGAGCGACGGTTTTGCCCCTCTCCATTGCATGGAGAGGGGTTGGGGTGAGGCTAACACGGGAAAAAACGGTCTGGCTTAATCCTGTAGGGGCAGGGGGACAACGTGCGCTCGTTCTGGTTATTATTTATGGCAGCGGCCCGCGAATGGCGGCGCGATCCTACCGCGCTGATGTGGACAATGGTCTTTCCGATCATGTTGAGCGTATCACTCGGTATGGTGTTCGCCAGTGACCGGATCACGCTGCCGGTGGCTGTGATCAACCAGGACGGCCCGGCAGGGGAAGCGCTGGTGGCGGCCTTTCGAGATCATCCCTCGCTAAAGGTTTCCAGCGGCGATCTCAGCGACGAAATCACCGCGCTCAAAGACGGCCAGCGCCGCGCGGTAGTCGTGATCCCGGTGGGGGCGGGGACGGCTGCCCGTGATGATCCGGCGGCGCTGCGGGTCTATTATGATTCCAGTCACCAAAACGCGCCGCTGGTGGTCGGTGTGCTGCAAGAGGTGGTGCGAGGGCTGAACGTCACGCTGGTCGGAGAAGCGCCGCCGATCTCGATCCAGCCGGAGACCGTCAGCGCGGGCGAATTTCGCCGCCTGGATTATATGCTGCCGGGTGTGCTGGCGGTGGCTCTGATGCAGTTGGCGCTGTTCGTGACGGCACCGCTGCTGGTCAGTCTGCGCGAGCGTCATGTGCTGCGCCGCCTGGGCGCGACTCCGCTTTCCCCGGCGATGATGCTGGTATCGCAGATCGTATTCCGGCTGTGTATCGCGCTGGGGCAGGCGGCGCTGCTGATCGCCCTGGGGACGTTATGGCTCGATGTGCATGTAGAGATCACACAGCTTCCCGCCGTGTTGGGGGTGACCCTGCTCGGCTCGGCAGGGCTGCTGACGTTCGGCTATTTTCTGGCGGCGCTGGCGAAAACCGAAGAAGCGATCCAGGTGTTTATCGGCCTGCCGAACGCGCTGTTTATGCTGCTGTCGGGTGCGTTTTTCCCGGTGGATGACATGCCGCGCTGGACCCGCCCCATCGTGGATCTGATGCCGCTCACCTATCTGTGTGACGCGCTGCGCCAAACGATGGTTCATGCGCCGCCGCTGCACAGCCTGACGACTGATATTCTGGTCTTGGCCGGGTGGGGGATCGGCTGCGCGCTGTTGGCGGTGCGCTTTTTCCGCTGGGAACCGCAGGGATAAGCTGCTATTTTACGACTACCCTCGCATTATCCTCACAATCCATTGTTAATTCTTAATTTGTGATTACTAAATTTGACTCGTGAACTTCCTGTGAAAAACCGTGAAATTAATAGTTTCATCAGGTTCGTTAATTGACGCGCTATTATTTTTTATGTTTATATAATATATATGAAGTAACTTTGTTAAACGTGTTTATTAACGTCGCTGTAAAAATGAGGAGGGGTTTCCCATGTTAAGTTTCACGACATCAACGGAACAGGATTTTGCCGATTTTGGCCGCCAGTTGTGGCTCACAAGAAACAGTTTTTTATCGCATGAGCAAGCCAGCCAGTCTATCGTCAGACAACTTTCTGAGGCGTTTATCGATAAAAACGGAGAATCACAGATTGCCCTGGCGCGTATCTTTCGCCTGACCGAAGTAGAGGAGTTGCCCGCCGATGTTCGGGGCCAGGTGAAACCGGGGGAACAAAAAGTGATGGCCCTTACGGGCACCTGGGGGCTTGAAAAGGCGTGGCAGCACCGGAGTCGATCAAAAGGTCATCAGGCGATCCCGATTAGTGCCATTGCCGTTCCAGAACGAATTCCTATGTTTCAGGAAGTATTGACACAACTCGGCATTGATATCGAGTATTTCTATAACACCAACGAACTGGTTGCACGCGGTGACCAGCCTTACCAGGGAACATTCCACATCGCTGACGCCACATCCTCTGCGATTCCCGCCCAAGCAGACTTTATCCGTCCCTATGGAATCAGGTCACTGGTTGGCTTTGGTGGGTTCATCGGCAGTGCGGGCGTGCTGTATCTGCTCTACATATTTTCTCGCGAATATATTTCACCCGCTGCCGCGAGGAACTTCTATGGCTTGCAAGAATTCATCGGCGCTTCTATCGCCATTGAGTCTCGCATCTTTGAAAATTAGGTCGATCAGAACCATTCACTATGTTGAACGGGCTGGATGGATTAACACCCCGGCGCGGGTAAGGTTGTAGGTACGGCACGATGATGTTAGGGGTGATTATCCCAAAATGATCCCCTCCTGCGTCACGGGGAGTTCAGACTCGCACTGCGCGCAGCGGAGCTTACGATCTGGCAGTTGGATCAGCGCTACCTGCCCGCACGACGGACAGCGCAGCACCTCCGTGATCGGACGGGCGCCCGCCGGGGCAAAGGTTCCCGGTTTGCGTGCCCACACCCGGTCAAAGTTTTTCCACCAGGGGATGATCTCGATCTGCTCAAAGCCTGCCGCTTGCAGCAGCGCCGCGAATCTGTCCGCCGCCACGATCTTATTCACCCGGCCCGATGCTTCGGTTCCGCGCGTGGTCAGCAAGATTCCGCCGGGACGCAGCACGCGCGCGAGTTCCGCCAGCGGCGTTTCCATATTGGGCATCAATTCCAGCGCTTCCATGCAGCTTACGGCGTCGAAGCTGTGATCGGGAAAGGGCAGCGTCAACGCCGAATGGCGGAGCAGTGTCACCCGATCGGGGAATGGGGCCAGTTTTTCGGCGGCGCGGACCAACATCTCCCGCGAGAGATCGAGCGCGATGATCTGCCCGGTAAACGCGGGATCAGCGAGCAGCACAGCGGGCAGCCGCCCGGTCCCGGTGGCGACATCCAACAGCAGCACAGCGGGCATGTGGGGCTGTCCGGCGGCGAGTTTTTCGATCATCGGGCGCGCGAGAACTTCTGCGTCTTGCTGCTGGCTGGCATGTTTGCCCGCGTCATATTTTGCCGCCCAGCGATCATATAACCAACCCTGCACACGCGGCCCCAGGTGCGCCCCTTCATAAAAATACAGTTCACGGTCCAGCAGGTATAACACCACAACCACAATCCCAACGCCGATAATCCAGGGCAGCATTGTTATTCCTCCAGCGTAAGACGTAAGGAAAAGATAAGCGCCAGTATAGATCATCTGGCGCAGCAAGTAAACGATGGTGACATTCGGCGGACAACAGGCGGCGTATTAGGAATCCGCGTCCTACTCGGCAGACGTTTCAGTCTCGCCGGATAGTTGTTCGGTACATGGGCTAAAATCCTCTAACAGTTCGTAGGCGGGTCGGTCGCCCAGGTATTTGTAGGCGATCTCAGTCATCGTCTCCGCCTGAGTGGTGTATTCACGCGAGGCATAGGTCACCCGGTTCAGTTCGCGGATCGCGCTGTCGATCAAGTTGGAGTCGTTTTCTGAGACAGAGATCTCAGCAGAGACAATCCCGTATAATTTTTCTACGCCCACCGCGCAGCCGTATTGTGTGACCAGACGGGGCATTTCGCACTGGTCATGACTGAAGCTATCCTCCGTCAGGCTTAGCCCAAACACCCGGATCGCCAGGTCCGCCAACTCAGCGGCGCGCTGTTCATCGCCCAGGTCCTGGTTCCTGCGGATCAGTTCGATCCGTTCGCGGACCACAATCTTTTTGTCCTCTTTCGTACTGGACACGTTGAGCGCGCGTTCAAAATCTCGGATCATCACCGGCAGACCCTGAGAACAGCCATAGTGTGCGGCTATCGCGTCGATGTTATCGTTTACCTCTTTTCGCACAGAGGTATCGAGATCGCGCATGATCGGCTCGGCAAATTGGTCATACAATGATTGTACCGAAATTGCCGACTCTTCTTGCAGGCCTGCCTGCGTCTCTTGAGGCAAAACCTGGTTCAGCTTAAAATCGACAGTTAAAAAAATAGGCAGAAACAACAGGATCAAGGCGGCAGTGAGCAGGTCGCGGGGGGTAATAGTCGTTGTTTTGAGCACGAGGTATTTGATGAGCACGAAGATGGCCAACCCTGCGATGCCGTTCAGAAAGAAAAGTTCCAGAAATCCCCAGGTGAGGGTGGCTTTCCCCTCCAGGCCGGGGTAGGTGGCTGTGATGTCCAGGTAGGTGCGGATGAAGGTGAGGAAGAATCCGAGGACGATCAACAGACTCAGGTAACGGTTTTTGACGATCCGCTGGCGGATGCGGTCCAGAATCGGCGGGCGTGAGACCTCTAAGGAAGGGGATTCGGCCATAACTATCTCCTATTCTGGTAAGTGATTTGTAAATATTTTTCGAAAGATAAACATAGTATACAACCATTTGGCACAGCAGGACATACCAGCCTAGAGATTTTGCGCAGCGCGCCCGCGTGTGATAATACAGAGGTCTCGCGGAACCAGGGAGAATAAACCGATGGTTGAGCCACGTTTTAACTGGCGGGTGCTGCAAGACGGGCAGCTTCCGCTGCGGCCCGATAAACAGGTCGATTTGTCAGCAGAACATCGCTGCACGACACTGCTCGTCTGGCCGGTTGACGCGCCACCGTCTGCGGCGAATACAGTCGTCGTTGATCCGTGTTTTACGTCGGCAGGCAGCCAGGTCGCTCAGGCCCAGTTAGCCGGGTTGAATGTCTCATTTGAGATTCTCCGCCGCACGTTTGTGACACATCCCCATCATGATCATTTGCCGCACCTGCCGCGCGAGATGCCGCCGATCCAGTTTCAGGAGATTTTATTCGGGCCAGAAATGCCGCCGGGCATGAAGTTGGTTCACTGTCCCGGTCATGATTTCCCACTGATGGCGCTGGTGTTTACGGCTGCCGATGGCCTGCCCGTGTGGGTGGTGGGCGATGCGATTCTCGATGAGGAATGGCTGCGCGCGTGGGGATATTATTGGCCGAATGGTTATACGCCGGATGCCGTCGCGGAAACCTGGCGCAGCGTGGCGCGGATCGTCAGCGGCGCTGCGATCATTGTGCCGGGGCACGGTCCGGCGTTCGCCGTGACGGCGGATCTGGTGCGCCACCTCTTAGAAACGTTCCCTTCTGCCGCGTATGCCAACCTCTGCCCATCCGTCGAGAGTCAGCTTCAAGCCCGGCTGGAAAGCTTGTAAGGAAAGGTCGTATCATGCCTGATCAACCCACCAAACCCGCGCGCCGCCGTTTTGTGCTGTGCATGGGGCAGCACTGTAACCAGGGGAAACAGGCCGAACCTCTCTATGAGCGGATGAGCCAGGAACTTGGCGATCCTGGCCCGGCGTTTATGTCGCGGAAGCCCATCACCTGGGAGATCGCTAACTGCCTGAGTATGTGTGAGCTGGGGCCGAATCTGGTGGTGTATCCTGAAGGGACCGCTTATCATGACCTGGATGTAGCCGCGCTCGAACGCATTTTGCATGAATATCTGCACCCGGAAGGACAAAAAGATGAGCAGCCCGGTTGAACCTCCTGCCGGTTATCACGATGTTTCGATCCCAATCGAAGCGCTGCTCCCGCCCGGTCTGATCCTGGGCGGCGGAATCGCGGTGCTGGCGCTGATTCCTCATTTTGTGCTGCATGGCGGGACCTCGTTTTTAGATATGTCGCCGTTGGGCGGCGGGGCGTTTGTCGTGGTGTTGATCGGGCTGTTGATCGCGCATGAACTGCTGCACGCCGTCGGCTGGATGCTCGCCGGGGGATTCGGTTGGGATCAGGTATCGTTCGGCATTGATCGAAAAACGCTCAGTCCCTATACTCACATTCACGCGCCGATGCCCGCCCGTGCCTACCGGATCGGCGCCGTTCTGCCGGGAATCGTGACCGGGCTGCTGCC
>JACRBK010000036.1 GCA_016234525.1 Chloroflexota bacterium | reverse complement strand
GCCTTCTGGACCGGCGTGACGCTGCAAGCGAACGCCCTCGAAGCCGAAGAAGCAGGCACAGGTTTTGACGCCGAAGGCGCCCCGACCGAAGCCGCCATTGACGCCGCGTTTGGTTATTTTGAAAAACTGCACCAGAACATTTTGCAATACACCCGTTCGGGCGCAGCCCCCGGCCAGATGGCGGGTAATGGCGAAATCGCCGTGGCGATCATCTTCTCGCACGACTGCGTGAAACTTCAGCAAGAAGGTTTTGAAGATATTGTGGTGAATACCTTCCCCGAAGAAGGCACCGGCTATGAAATCGGCGGCATGGGCCTGATCAAGGACGCCCCCGAACCGGACGCCGCGAAACAGTGGATCGAGTGGGCGCTCACCGTCGAAGCGCAGTCCATCGGCCAGACCGTGAATTCGCTGCAACTGCCCACCAACCCCGAAACCCCGGTTTCGGAACTGTCAGTCAAGCTGGACGAAGTGAATCTGATCGATTATAACTTCGTGGCGGCGGGTGCCAACCGTACCGCGATTGCCGAGCGTTTCGACGCCGAAATCGCCCCGCAGCCCACCGAATAGCGTCCACCGCTTACGGTGACTGGCTTGTTGATCACTGGTCATTCCCTGCCCCCCACCTCTGACCCGGTGGGGGGTGTTGTGCTTGTCAGGAGGGGGCAGCTTGAGACGTTTAACGCGCATCCGCCAGATTGCTGAATTCTGGCGAATTTTTCAAGACCCGGTGCTGTTCATCGGCCTGGTGCTGGTCGTTATTTTTATTGCCGTCGCTGTTCTGGCCCCGATCTATAAAATGGTCGAAGAAAGCCGGACCGAAAAAGGCCAGGAGTTGTTTGACCGTTACCTGACTTCCCCGGTCTACCAGACGATCATCGAAAACACAATGCGAATGGGGCTGATCACGGCGGCGCTGGGAACGGCGCTCGGTTTTTTGCTGGCCTATGTCCAGGTCAAGGTCGCGGTCCCGTTCAAACGATTCATGCACATTATGGCGCTCGTCCCCATCATCTCGCCGCCTTTCGCAGTGGCAACAGCGGTGCTGCTGTTATTCGGGCGCAACGGCATGATCACCAGGGGCTGGTTTGGCGTGCGCTACGATATTTATGGCCTGGACGGCCTCTCGTTGGTGATCACGCTGTCCTATTTCACCGTCGCCTATCTCAATCTAAAAGGCATGATGCTGGCGCTTGATCCCGCGCTGGACGAAGCCGCTACCAACCTGGGCGCGAGCAAATGGCATATCTTCCGCACGATCACCGTCCCAATGCTGATTCCGGGAATTGCCGGGTCGTTTCTGCTGATCTTTGTCGAAGCCGTCGCCGACCTGGGCAACCCGTTGGTGATGGGCGGCAACTATGAAGTCCTGGCGACGCGAATTTATGTCTCTATCGTCGGGCTGTATAACACGACCGCGGCGGCGGTGCTGTCGGTGATTCTGCTGGTTCCTACGCTGGTCGTTTTTATGATCCAGCGTTATTGGGTCAGCCGGGCGTCCGTCGTTTCGATCACCGGCAAACCGAGCGGCACACCGCAGCAGATCACCCACCCACTGGTTCGTTGGCCGCTGTTCGCGCTGGCGATGTCGGTCTGCCTGTTGATCGTGCTGATCTACGGGGTGATCATTGCGGGATCGCTTGTCAAGGTGATCAATGTGAACAACGAGTTCACGCTCGATCATTTTGATTTTGTGATCAACGGTTACGGCGCGGCTGCGATGGAAGACACGACCAAACTCGCGGCTATCGCTACCCCGATTGCCGGGATTCTCGGCATGTTGATCGCCTTTTTGGTGGCGCGTAAAAAGTTCTTGGGCCGATCCGCGCTGGATTTTGCCACCATGCTCGGCATCGCTGTGCCAGGAACGATCATCGGTATTGGGTATCTGCTGGTGTTTAACCGGCCTAATGTCATTGACCTGCCCCTGTTGGGCAACGTGACGCTGATCCCCAAACTGACGGGCGGGCGCGCGATTGGCGGCGGTTCGATAGCGATCATTATGGTATATGTGATTCGCAGTGTCCCGGCGGCGCTGCGCACCGGGGTGGCGGCGCTGTCGCAACTTGACCCGGCGATTGAAGAAGCGTCGGTCAGCCTGGGCGCGGGCAACGTGGGAACATTCTGGCGCGTGACTCTGCCGCTGATTCGCCCGGCGTTTTTCTCTGGCCTGGTGTATGCGTTCGCGCGTTCGATGACGACCATTTCCGCGATCATCTTCCTGACGACGCCGCGCACCCGAATTATGACGCAGCAAATTCTCAACGAGGTCGAAAATGGCCGCTATGGAAATGCGTTCGCGTATTGTGTCATTTTGATCTTGATCGTGCTGACGGCGATTGTGATATTATCGGCTGCGGTGGGGACCAGCAGCGGCGCGGAACGAACTGTCGAAGGAGGCGCATAAGATGTCAGAAACTCGTACCGGGCGATTGGTCCTGGATAATGTCTGCAAATTTTTTACCCAGCGCGGCGGTCAAGCCGAAGTCCGGGCGGTGGATGGTGTATCGCTGGATATTCAGGAAGGCGAATTTTTGACCCTGTTAGGGCCGTCAGGCTGCGGCAAAACCACGACTCTGCGCCTCATTTCGGGGTTTGAGATGCCCACATCGGGCATGATCCGGCTCGACGACAACGATATTTCTTTTCGTCCGCCCAACAAGCGCGATATGGCGATGGTATTCCAAAGTTATGCGTTGTTCCCGCACATGACGGTATTCAACAACGTCGCCTATGGGCTGCGCGTACATCATGTCTCGCGCGCCGAGACCCACGAACGGGTTGAAAATGCGCTGGACCTGATGAGCCTGACCGGGTTGGCGGGGCGGCGTCCGAACGAACTGTCGGGCGGGCAGCAGCAGCGCGTGGCGCTGGCGCGTGCGCTGGTCGTCGAGCCGCGTGTGCTGCTGTTTGACGAGCCGCTCTCTAACCTGGACGCCAAACTGCGCGTGCAGATGCGCAGCGAGATTCACAAATTGCAGCGGCGGCTGAATATCACCAGCGTGTATGTCACACACGATCAGGTAGAAGCGATGTCCCTCTCGGATCGGATCGTGGTGATGAATCAAGGGCGCGTAGAACAGATCGGCTCGCCGGTCGAGATTTATCGCCGCCCGGTGTCGCGTTTTGTGGCCGACTTTATTGGCCGGGCTAACTTTTTGGAAGCCACCGTGCTCAGCGTTGAAGGCGAGCGCGTGACCGTCCGCCTGCTCGGACAAACCGCAACCGCTAACGTGAATTTTAAACCGCAGGTGGGAGATACGGTGATCGCGGTGCTGCGCCCCGAAGCGCTGGTGCTGCGCGCTGATGCGACCCTCGAACAGTGCATGGTAGACCAGGCGATGTACCTGGGATCAGCCGTCGAATATATCGTCAGTCTGGGCGATCAGCGGTTGGTGATCATGGAAACTGATCCACGTGAAGAAAACGTTTTTGCCGAAGGCAGCACCGCCGGGATCAGTTTGATCCCGGACTCGGTCCACCTGCTGGCTGAATAATCCCCATTTTGGCTGGTAAGCCCTGAGTGGGGCTTACCAGCCGTTCCACACAGGTTAATTCGAGGAATCAGGTGGCGTGGCAGAATCCGGCGAACCGGTCTGAGATTTCAGGCGTTCGGCGCGCTGTTGATTCTGATCCAAAATCTGGCTGAACGTCTCGCTCAAGAAGTTCGACAATTCATCCGATTCTTCGAGTTCTTCTTTAGCCACCTGGTTCATTGTGGCGACGAACGTTTCTTTGTTGATAATGCCTTGTTGGATCAACAACCGGGCCAGGGCCTTGGCGATCACAAAACCATCCACGCCGCGCGCGCCCAGGCTCGCCAGCCCGCCGATCAGGTCACCGAAAATTTCTTGGGTGGTGCGAATATCTTCTTGCACGCGAATCCCTCCCCGCAAATGCAGTAGTCACAACCTCATTGCCGTCAAAGTGTGGCGATTGTAACGCGAATTAACGACTTTTGCTTATTTTGTGCCAGTTATTTCTGCAAAACAGCGTCCGCCTGTCAAAAATGCGTCATGTTATATCAACGCTTATTGATAAGTTGACTAAAACTACTTATTATGATTTAATATAGATAGAACATGATCGCACACATTGAGGCATTTTTATGGGAGGTGTCGAACAAAATCGACCATGAGTAAGGAGAAAGGGCTATGCCTGATGACGTTCTGATGTTCTGGATGATCCACCTGTTTCTCGGAATTCTCGTACCGGTTCTCGTGTTGACCGGCTGCTGCCGCAGGGATGAGGAAAATGAAACCAATGGCTCGACTGCTGATTACAATTCGTTATAACTCAAACCCTTAGAGCAGGCAAAACGGCATAACGCCTCACACCCCTGCTCTATGGCTTATTATCCCCCGGTATCGTTTCCTGTTCCTGCTTGACTTCTCAAAATTAGAAGTGGTTAAATAATAAATAAGGCCGCACTCCCCGGTTTTGCTGGCGGCTGTTTCGCTGCCGAGAGATCACCCTTCGGGCAGCAGGAGGATTATTATTTTATGTCGCAAGTCATCAAAGACACTTTTCGCAAACTGGTTACGCTCGAAGACGGGGCGCGGCTGCTGCTGCGGCCTTTAATTCCAGAAGATGTTGATCCCCTGGTGCAGCTTTATGCTGCGATGCAAACCGAAGATTTGTTATGGGTGCGCCAAAAATTTAACGATCTGGATTTGATCCGCTCCTGGGCCGATGGGTTGGATTACAGCCGCGTGCTGCCGCTGTTGGCGATCATCGATAAACGGATTGTCGGAGATGCCACACTGCAACGGCGCAGCGGCCCCTATCACCATCTCGCGGACGTGCGCATCTTTTTAGCCAAAGATTTTCGTGGGCGCGGCCTGGGCACCGAAATGCTCTGTACGCTGATCGAAATGGCGCGCAAAGCCGGGCTGCACTGGTTGTATGCAGAGGTGTTCGCCTGCCAGCCGAAAGTGATCCGGGCCTTCGAGAGCGTCGGCTTTAAACAAAAGTGCGTGTTTGAAAATTTCTTTATGATGCCTGACGGCCAAACCGAAGACGTGGTAATTATGCTTGCCCAACTTCTTAAACCCAATGGGGAGTTTTAGGCGCGAGCCACCATCTTTCAGCCATCAGCAAAAGCAAGTTAACAGTTTTTAGTTCTTATTTTTTAGTAAAAGCGGGGCGCGGCTGTGTCCTGTGATTTACCCCTATCCCCCCAACCCCCTTGTATGATGAGGTTCAGAGTCCGACAGTTTTAAGGGAGAGAGGAAAATAAGCTAGACTCAAAGCTATCCATCAACTCTCATGAAGAAGGATGAGCGATGAGTCTAGCCGAATTGTATCACTGGTGGAACGAGATCCGACAGGTGTTTGGATTTTTAGGACATTGGCAAAGCTTCGGATTGGCGTTGTACAGCTACGGGGTGGTGGTGGCGAGAGAGAGTGCCCCCAGTCGAGTGGCGGAGCAGTTGCCATTCGTGGGAAAAGCGGACACGGTGCAGCGGCGGTTGGAGCGCTTTCTGAACAATGAGCGGATCGGGTGGCAGCGGTGCTGCCAGGCGTGGGCGGGCTGGGTGCTGAGAGGCTATCAAGGGGAGCACGTGATCCTGTTGGTGGATGAAACGAAGCTGGGGAACCATTTGAGCGCGATGGTGGTGGGGATCGCCTACCGCCGCTGCTGCATTCCGTTGGCATTTTGGTGTTACAAGGCGGATGCCTGGCCGATGAGCCAGGTAGCGTTGATCCTGGAGTTGCTGCGCTGGGTGGCGCCCAGCATTCCGGTGGGGAGCATCCCGTTAGTACAGGCCGACCGCGGGTTAGGGACCTCGCCCGACTTGCTGCGCGGGATTAGGGACCTGGGCTGGTATTTTGAGGTGCGGGTGCAGAAAAACACGCGCCTCAAAACTGCCGAAGGGGACGAAGGACCGCTGGGCGCGTTGGTGCGTGAAGCGGGCTATACCTGGTCCGGTCACGGGCAGGTCTTCAAGAAAGCGGGGTGGTTGGATTGTCAGGTCCTGGTCATTTGGGGTAAGCAGTATCGGGAAAGCTGGTGCTTGGTCACCAATTGTCCCTGGGTTACCGGCTGGGACTATGGCATTCGCTACTGGCAGGAGGCCAGCTTCCGCGACCTCAAGTCCGATGGCTGGCAGTGGCAGTGTTCCCGTATCTGGTCACCTGACCATGCCAATCGCCTGCTGCTGGTCTTGGCCCTGGCTTATGCCTGGGTGCTGTCCTTAGGCTCCCTGGTCCTCGACGACCCCACCCTGGCTCCACTCGTGTCCAAAGGCCGACAGACCACCTATTCCGTCTTTCGCCAGGGCTTGCGCTTCTGGAGTTACCTGCGGGGGGAGGTTTACACTTTGGTGACCTCCATCACCCCGCAGTATTTACGGTTCGTTGAGTTCCCACCCCTCTCCCTTAAAACTGTCGGAGAGTAAACTACGAAGTGGAGAGGGGG
>JACRBK010000205.1 GCA_016234525.1 Chloroflexota bacterium | reverse complement strand
TTTCAACTATTATGGAAAGTCATAGAGGTCGGTAGTGCTTGATCCCGCGACAACCCTTAAACGCTGGCGCGTAGCTCCGCGTATTCCTGCGGGAGACGCGAATCTTTTAAACGCCTATTATCACCCGGTCATGGCCCAGGTACTATTCAACCGGGGCCAGGATACGCCGGAAAAAGCGCACACCTTTTTACACGGGGGCGACTCCGTGCTGCACAACCCGTTTATGATGTACGGGATGACGCAGGCAGTCGCGCGAATCCGGCACGCGCTTAAACACCGGGAACCCATCGCCATCTATGGCGACTTCGACGCGGACGGCGTGACCAGCACCGTACTACTCACCCAGGCGATCCAGGCACTCGGCGGGCTGGTGACTCCCTACATCCCCAACCGGGTAGACGAAGGTTATGGGCTGAATACCGACGCTTTACGCTGGCTGCACCAACAAGGCGTGCGGCTGGTGGTGACGGTAGACTGCGGTATTCGTTCGGTGGATGAGGTCGCCTTCGGAAACAGCGTGGGCCTGGATATGATCGTCACTGATCATCACTCGGTGGGTGATCCGTTGCCCCCGGCGCTGGCGGTGATTGATCCCAAAATTGACACGAAAATGCGGCTGGAAGAAGGCCGGGACGGCGGTTACCCGGAAGATATGCTCGCCGGGGTCGGCGTAGCTTATAAACTGGCCGATGCGCTGTTCCGTGCGGAGGAGCAGCAGTCGCGCCGCCGTCTGAACTTCAAACTCGAAGACCTGTTGGATCTGGTGGCGCTCGGCACCGTCGCCGATCTCGCCCCGCTGGATCGTCCCGAAAACCGCGAACTGGTGCGGCGCGGGCTGGAAATTTTAAACCGGGCGCAGCGCCCCGGCATCTATGAACTGGCGCAGGTGGCGCACGTCGAGCCGGGTAAGATCAACACGACCAGCATCGGTTTTATGCTGGCCCCGCGCATCAACGCCGCCGGGCGGCTGGGCGATGCGATGGTCGCTTACCAACTGCTGACTCAAGATATGCCCAACGCCGGACGGCTGGCCCAGGAATTGCAGGACCTTAACGCCCGGCGGCAAACGCTGACGATGGAAATGGTCGAGATCGCCCGCGCCCGCGCCGTCAGCGAAACCAGCGCGGATACGTCGCTCATCTTCGACGCCGGGCCGGAATTTTTGCCGGGGATCGTGGGACTGGTCGCCGGGCGGCTGTGCGAGGAATTTTATATCCCGGCGGTGGTCATCGAAAAAGGCGAGAACGAGTCGCGGGGGTCGTGCCGCAGCATCCCCGAATTTAACATCACCGAGGCGCTGGATCACTGCGCCGATCTGCTGGTGCGGCATGGCGGACACGCGCAGGCGGCAGGCTTCACCGTGCGCAACGATAATATTCCCATCTTGCGCGAACGGCTGACGGGGCTGGCGGAACACGCGCTGCGCGGTCAAGACCTGCGCCCGGCAATCGACATCGACGCGGAAATCCCATTCGATACGCTGACAATGGACCTGGCAAAATCGTTGCAGCAGTTAGAACCGACCGGGGCCAAAAATGAACCCCCGCTGTTCCTGACCCGGCGGCTGCGTGTGATCGAGGCACGGCAGGTCGGCAACGATGGTAAACACCTGCGAATGCGCCTGACCAACGGCCTGGGACAGGTGGACGCGATTGGTTTTAAGCTGGGCGAGTGGGGCAAACGCGCGCTGAATTATATTGATGTGGTCTATCACCTGGAAATTAATGAGTGGAATGGGTACGTCAAATTACAGCTTAATGTGCAAGATTTACGCCCCTCTGAGTAAGCGCCTTTCCGTAAACCAACCAGGGCGCGGCAACCAGCGCCCACCCAAAACCATTTACGGATGCCGCACGAGGGATGAAAGATGTTTTTGAGAGTAAATTCAGGGCGCAGCAAGCAACGCCCCTACGAAAAACTGTCCGGCTGTCGTCCCCTCTCCAACCAAGTTGGAGAGGGGGTAGGGGGTGAGGCCGCTCTAACACCGCGCAGCAAGCCCCGTTCGACCAGAAGGTTTTTTTTCGCCCTCATTGGCCTGTTTGCCCTCGGCCTGATCATAATCTCCCCAGCCATGATACAGCCCGGCGACGCGCACGCCGTCCAGCCGCCCTCGCGGTTTGGCGTGGTGGAAGCCTACTACCGCCCCGGCGACGCGCTCGATCTGAACGCCGGGTGGGAGCGCATCATTTTTGACTGGTCGCTGTTTCAGCCCAACAGCCCGGACGACTTTATCACCGAGACGGTCCCATCCGAATGGCTGCGGCAGGCGCAGTTAGCCGGACGCGAAGTGGTGGGTCTGCTCAAAAACGCGCCCAACTGGGCCACCGGGAGTTCGCTGTTAGGCGCGCCGCCGCGCGGCCTGGACCTGCCCATAGACGATCCCAACAACCATTGGGCGGCGTTTGTCAAACGCGCGGTAGGCTATTATGGCGAACAGTGGAACATTCATCACTGGATCATCTACAACGAGCCGGATTTGCGCCCCGGCGAGATCAGTTGGTACGAGTTCGACGGCGACGTAAACGACTATTATCAGATTCTCAAGACGGCTTATCTTGCGGCCAGGTCGGTTGATCCGCAGGCGATGATCCACGTGGCCGGGATGGCGTGGTGGACCGACAAAGCCGCCGGGCGACCCCCCTATTTGCAGCGTTTGTTAGAGGTCGCCGTGCAAGACCCAGACGCGCTCGACCACGATTATTTTTTCGATGGGGTGATGGTGCATGTGTACTTCAAACCTCAAAACGTCTGGAACGTGATCGTCGAAACGCAGGGCATTTTGTGGAAATATGGCCTGGAAGAAAAATCACTCTGGCTGGATGAAACTAACGCTCGCCCCTCGGTTGATCCGCTGGTCGTGCTGCCCGCCTCCCTCGCTTATGATATTTCGCTGGATCAACAGGCGGCTTTTGTCGTGCAAGCGGCGGCGTTGAGTCTCGCCGCCCATGTGGAACGTTTCGCCGTCTACCGGCTGTATGACGATCATTTTGTGCCAGGACAGAGCGAACCCTGGGGGCTGGTGCGTTTTGATGGATCGCGCCGCCCGGCGTTTGAGTCGTACCGCACCGCGATCAAGTACTTCTCCGATACGGAGTATGGGCAGTGGGTGCATTCGACTAATTCATCCCTGGTGACGCTGATCCAGCCTCGCCAGACGGTCTATGTGATGTGGGCGCGGCGTCAAAAGCCGGTGACGGTCTGGATCGCCGCCCTGCTGGATATTGAGACGGTCACGCTGATCGAAGTCAACGGCGCATCCCGGACCTTAACACCCATCCCACGCAAAGGGTTTTCTGGGTGGTGGTATGCCATCGACGCGCCCGCCGCTGTTCCTGATCGAAATGGCGAAGTGCTGGTCGAAGGTACACCGTTCATTGTGGTCGCCGGGGGTCCACCCCGCCCGGTGTGGGTCCAGGTGGAAGATACGGATTGGCAGCTTCGGTGAAATCTCCCCGCCGCGCCGTGTTCGTGTTGTTCGGGTGTCTTTACTTGCTGTCGTTGGGCGGTGGATTTTACAGCAGCGATGGCGAAGTCATGTTCAAAACCACTACCGCGCTTGTCGAACGTCATTCCCTGGCGCTGGCGGCTGATCCTGGCCTGCCGCAGATTATCCAGGGGAAAAACAACCTCTATTACAGCAAATATGATCCCGGCCTGCCGCTGATCGGCGTGCCGTTTTACGCGGCGGGCGACTGGATCGCGCAGATCAATCACGCTCACCGCACCCGTTTAGCCGCGATCTTTTACCTGATGATCCCGGCCTTGAGCGCGGCGGGATCGCTGGCGGGGCTGGCGGCTCTGATCGGCGGAAATCGCCGGGCGATGGCGATTCTCCTCGCGGCGGGTTTGGCCTCGCCGCTGTGGGTGTATGGGCGGACGCTGTTCGCTGAGGCGGCGCTGGCGTGCGCGCTGACGTGGGCTGTCGCAGCTATCAGCCTTCAGCTTTCAGCGGTCAGCCAGAGCGAGAATGCAAATCGTAGGGGCGCAGCGAGCAGTACCCAGAATTTACCCCTATCCAACCGAGTTGGAGAGGGGGTAGGGGGTGAGGCCATTTTTCCTGTTTTCGCGGCGGGAATCATCTTCGGAATCGGGATGCTGATCCGCGTCTCGCTGGTGATCTATCTGCCCGCGCTGGTGTGGATGATGATCGGCCCTCACCCCTGGCACAAAAAGCAGGACCCAGAATGTAGGGGCGCTGCTTGCCGCGCCCAGTTTTTCCACGCCCTGCCACAATGGGCAGCATTCGCGGCGGGGATGCTGCCGTTCGTGCTGATCCTGGGGTGGCATAATGGGCTGCGTTTCGGGAATCCGTTTGAGTTCGGCTATGCGGGCGAAGGATTCACCACCCCACCCTGGAAAGGGATCGCGGGCCTGCTGATCAGCCCCGGCAAGGGAATTTTTATCTATGCCCCGCCGCTGATCCTGAGCGCGATCTTGTGGCCCCGCTTCCGAAAAACGGCCCCGGCTTTGGCTGATTTTCTGGCGCTGGCGTGGATCACGGCGCTGTTATTTTATGGATCGTGGTGGGCGTGGGATGGCGGCTGGTGTTGGGGGCCGCGTTTTCTCGTTCCGCTGATTCCACTCAGCACCCTGCCGCTGTTGGCGCTGCCGCCGGGCCGCTGCTGGCGGCTTTTGCTGGCAGGACTGATCCTGGCGGGGATCGTCGTGCAGTTCCCTGGCGTGATCACCGATGTGATTCCCCATTACGCCGAAACCGCTGCCGGGCAGGCGGCAGACATCAACCAGATCAATTTTACGATCAGCGATTCCCCACTGGCGGGTGCGATCCGCCGCCTCTGGCATGGACAACCCGAACCGCTGGCGGTGTTCCACCTGCATGATACCGGACTCCCCCTCACCTGGACCGCCGGAGTCCCTGCCGTGCTGATCGCAGGTGCGCTGATCGTGTTATGGAGTATCATTAAGGACGTGATTATCAGGAGGGATAAACCATGATTCAACGAACCACAGTGCGCGCCATCTTGATCATCTTGTTGGCTGGACTAGTGCGGCCCGGCAGCGAAAAAGCCGCCGCGCGGCAGGAAGGCGGCTGCGGCGACGCTGCCACGCCAATCCACATGATCCAGGGCAGCGGAGATCGCACCCCCGAAGCGGGAAATGTCCACACGATTGAGGGCGTGGTCACGGCGGATTTGCAGGATCGTAACACCCAGTTCGGCGGGTTCTTTATGCAGGAAGAAGACGCCGATAGTGATGACGAACTGACGACCTCTGAGGGCATTTTCGTGGACAGCACGCTGTCCCGCGTCGATGTGAAAGTAGGCGACGTGGTGCGGGTTACTGGGACGGCGTTTGAATATAACAGCGATAACGTCACGCTCACCCAACTGCGCCGCGTCAAATCTTTGGAAGTGTGCAGCAGTGAGGCCAGCGTCACCCCGGTTGAAGTCGATCTACCTATCGAAAACTTGGCGGACTGGGAATGTTTTGAGGGCATGGTGATTACGTTCCCGCAGGAACTCACCGCTGGTGATCTGTATAACCTGGGGCGTTATGGTGAAATTCGGCTGTCAGCGGGCGGGCGTTTGATCCAACCGACGAACATGGCCGCGCCGGGCAGCGCCGCCCAGGCGTTACAGGCCGAAAATGACCGGCGGCTCGTGCTGCTGGACGATGGTAATAACCAACAGAATCTCGATCCTACTGTTTACCCGGCAGGCGGCTTGAGCAATACAAATCTGCTGCGCTCCGGCGATGTGGTAAGCGGCCTGACCGGTGTGGTGGATCAGCGCTTCGGGCTGTACCGGGTCCATGCCACACAGCCGCCCGCCTTCACCCCCGCCAATCCACGCCCGGCAGAGTCCCCTGTGTTCGAGGGACGGCTGCGTGTGGCGTCGTTTAACGTGCTGAACTATTTTAACGGCGATGGCACGGGCGGCGGATTCCCCACCCCGCGCGGCGCGAATACGCCGGAAGAATTCGAGCGTCAGAAAACCAAGATCGTCAACGCGATCTTAGGGCTGAACGCTGACGTAATCGCCATTATGGAGATCGAAAACGATGGAGATGGCCCCGACAGCGCCGCCGCCGATCTGGTAAATGGATTAAATGAGGCCGCCGGGAGTGAAGTTTATGCCTATATTCCCGACCCCGCCGGATTAAAAGCGCCGACCGGGATCGAAAACGATCCGGCAAGCGGCGACGAGATCAAACAAACGATTCTGTACCGGGTAGAAACGGTCAAACCCATCGGCGATCCGGTCCTGACCCTCGACTCTCCCTTCGACATTCGCCGCCCGCCGGTCGCGCAAGCCTTCGAGGAGATCGCCAGCGGGGAGCAGTTTATCGTGGTAGCGAATCACTTCAAATCGAAAGGCTGCACCGACGCCAGCGGCGAAAATGACGATTTGGGCGATGGGCAAAGCTGTTGGAATCTCGAACGTAAGCAGGCCGCGCAAACGCTGTTAGCATCGCTCGCCACCGATCCCACCCAGAGCGGCGATCCTGATGTGCTGCTGGTCGGTGATCTGAATGCCTATGCGCAGGAAGACCCGCTGCAAATTCTGACCGGAGCGGGCTATACCAACCTGACTCAGCAGTTCGCGGGCGAATCTGATTATTCGTATATCTACTTTGGGCTGTCCGGCTCACTGGATCACGCGCTGAGCAGCGCCAGTCTGACTCCTCAGATTACCGGGGCGGGAACGTGGCATATCAACGCCGACGAAGTGCGCGCCCTGGACTATAACATCGAGTTCAAATCCGCCAACCACGTCGAGAGTCTGTATGATCCCGGTCCCTACCGCTCTGCTGATCACGATCCACTGGTGGTCGGGCTGACATTGGGCGGCGGGTCGAATGGGGACGAAACCACCGCTCCCGACGATCTCAATGACTCCAGCGGCGGGATGGCGGCGATCATCGCCGGGCTGATCGCGGTGCTGATCGCCATGATCGCCGGGCTGTTTATGGGGCGCGGGAAGAAAAAATAGGCGGGAATTTACCCCTATCCCCCCAGCCCCCCTTTCCCCGCTGCGCAGAGAAAGGGGGCGCAGATCGGCAGCAACAGGAAACCTTCTTTTCTCGACCAGCGCAGAGCAGAAGAACAAAAACAGGGCGCAGCGGCACCGCGCCTCTACACAAAGCTGGTCGGCTGCGGTCCCCTCTCCAACCGAGTTGGAGAGGGGATAGGGAGTGAGGCCGCTCTTGAACCAACACCTATCAGCGCGGCTGTGCTGGCTGCGCTTTTACAAAGACCGTTTGCGGGCAGATAAAAACGAGCAACCACCATGAGCCAATGGGACAAACTGTACTGCATCAATCACCCGGAGCGGGTCGCGCTGGAACGCTGCGAAGTCTGCGGCAACCCCTTGTGCGCCTACTGCCTGTACTATACCAATGACGGCCAGCGGCTTTGCCAGAAACACGCGGAACAAGCGCGTCTCGCGGGGGCGCAGATCGAGGAGCCGGGCGCGTATGCCGAACAGTTGATCGGCGCGCAGGTGGGCGCCGATCGCAAACAGAAACGCGGCCAATTCGCAGGCGACGAAGATCTATACAAAGGAAATTCACACGATGTCGCCGCATTTATGGGAATGCTCGTCAGCCTGGTCTCGATGGGGGCCTGCTGCGGGCTGGGCTACTGTTTCCCGGTGGTGGGGTTCTTTTTGTCGATAGTGGCGCTGATCAACGCGGGCAAAGCCTACGATGTCGGGCGCACGCGGCGTTATGCCTTGATCGGGATGCTCGTCTCAGGAATCTTCGTGGCGATTCTGGCGGGCTGTATTGCGATCTACGGCCTGTCGTTTTCGACCCTGATCAGAAATGCGAACAACCCGCAAATCTGGTTCCCGACGTCTCAGCCGGTCCAGCCGATCCCCAGTGACACGCCGATCCCAACCTGGACGCCGATCCCGCTGCCGGAAATATCGTCCACGCCAACGGCCAGTCCCGAACGCCCGAATATTTACCTGCCGCCCGCCGAAGTACCATTGGGAATCAGCCTGTTTAGCGTTAAAATGCCGGGCAGGTAATTTGTTTTCTTTATGATGAATTTTTTAAAGGAGTTTAGCTCATGGAGCCGGTACGTATTGCGGTGATTGGGGGATCCGGCCTGTATCACATGTCGGAACTGACCGGGGTGGAAGAAATTCCGGTCGAAACACCGTTCGGACCGCCAAGCGATGCCCTGCGCGTCGGAATGTTAGCCGGGCAGCGCGTAGCGTTTTTGGCCCGGCATGGGCGCGGACATGTTCTCACACCGTCTGAGGTACCCTACCGCGCGAATATGTATGCGCTGAAAACGCTCGGCGTCGAGACGGTGATCGCGGTGAGCGCCTGCGGATCGCTGCGCGAAGAACTCGCGCCAGGGCATGTGGTCGTTCCGCACCAGTTGATCGACTGGACGCGCGACGAACGAGGCCGCACGTTTTTTGGTGATGGGCTGGTCGCGCATGTTTCCGCCGCCGATCCGTTCTGCCTGGCGCTGAACGCGATCATCGCGGACGCGGTACAAGAGGCCGGGGGAACGGTCCACCGGGGCGGGACGTTTATCACCAGCGAGGGGCCGCGTTTTGCCACGCGCGCCGAAAGCGCCCTTTATCGCAGTTGGGGCTTTGATATCATCGGCATGACGACTTCGCCCGAAGCATTTTTAGCCCGCGAAGCCGAGATGTGTTACAGCGTGATGGCGCATGTCACCGATTATGATGTGTGGCACGAATCCGCTGATGATGTGTCGGTGGAACTGGTGATCAGAACCTTGAACGCGAACGTGCAGTTAGCACAGCAGGCGTTAATCGGCGTGATTCGCCGCCTGCCGGGCCGCCTGGAGTCATGTGAGTGTCACGACGCCCTGTCCGGCGCGATTATCACCGCCCCTGAGAAAATCCCCGCCGAGACGGTTCAGCGTCTGTGGCCCATCGTCGGCAAATATTTCTCGAAATAGCGGCTTTTTCCCCTTTCCTGGCTTGATGTTTATCCAGGAAAGGGGATAGAATCGTAGTAAAGCAGGTTGAGGTTCATTATTATGTTGCCGGTGAGCATTCCCTATCACGAATTGGACAGCCTCTGCGCTGAGTATCACATCGTGCGCATAAGGTTGTTCGGCTCGGTTCTGCGCACGGATTTTCGCCCCGATAGCGATGTGGATATTCTGGTTGACTTTGCCCCTGATGCCCATACGACCCTGCTCGATTTATCAGCAGTTCAGCGTCAATTGGAGCAGATGTTAGGACGACAGGTTGATTTAGGAACCCCGGACGGCCTCAGCCCTTATATTCGGGAGCGGGTTTTACAAACTGCCCAGGTGATTTATGAGCGAAGAGAATGATCAGGTGCGTCTGCGCCATATGCTCGAATATGCGCGCGAAGTTACGCAGTTTACGCAGGGTAAAACCCGCTCTGATCTCAATAACGACGTACTTTTAGATCGAGCACTCCGTTATTCCATTGGCATCATTGGAGAAGCCGCCGCTCATCTGAGCGAAGAATTTCGTGACGCGCATCCCGCTATTCCCTGGTCAGACATCATCGGAATGCGTAACTTCTTGTTTCACATTTATCATCGCGTCGAATCGAACATCCTCTGGCGAACCGCGACCGAGAGTATCCCTGCTCTTGTGGTCTGGATTGAACCTCTTCTAAAAGAAGATAGCTCAGATCAGACAAAAAACGAATAAACCCTATACTAAGGGGCAGGCAAACTATGAATATCACCCACGAACGATTTACGATTCGCCCGGTAGAAGATGATCAACTAGAAAACGTGCTGGAAGTCTACCGGCCCTGTGAGGATTTTTTGGCACTCGGTCCGCAGCCTAAAGCCTCGATGGTAATGGTCGAGGCCGATCTGCGCCTGTCGGCTGACAATGGCGGAATCTTCTGTGGCATTTATGATCCCGGCGGCGTGATGCTCGGCGTGGTGGAC
>JACRBK010000204.1 GCA_016234525.1 Chloroflexota bacterium | reverse complement strand
GCCTCCCTTTTTCGAATCGGGGCCAGCAGCCTGCTCGGTGATATTGAACGCCAGCTCTCACACCATGTGACGGGCCATTATGCCGCGCTGCATCATATGCCGGTGGCCTGATAAGGAGAATGTTTGATGAGTGTGGCTGACCTTTTTGACACGATGAATTATGGACCGGCTCCAGAATCCCCGGCAGTGGTCCAGGCCTGGCTGGACAGCCATCAGCGCCAGTTTGATTTGTTTATAGATAACCAATGGCACGCTCCGGCGAATGCCGCTTACTTAGAGGTGAAAAATCCTGCCACGGGCGCGGCGCTGGCGAAAGTGGCGAACGCTGCCGAGTCCGATGTGGACAAAGCGGTTCAGACGGCGCGCCGGGCTTTCGAAAGTTGGGGCAAAACGAGTGGACACGCCCGCGCCCGTTATCTGTATGCGATTGCCCGCAACATCCAAAAACACGCCCGCTTGTTCGCGGTGCTTGAATCGATGGACAACGGGAAGCCGATCCGCGAATCGCGTGATATTGATATCCCGCTGGTGGTGCGCCATTTTTATCACCACGCGGGCTGGGCGCAGCTTGCGCCCGACGAGTTAGCGGATTATCAGCCGGTCGGGGTGGTGGGGCAGATCATCCCCTGGAATTTCCCCCTGCTGATGTTGGCCTGGAAGATCGCCCCGGCGCTGGCGATGGGAAACACGGTGGTACTGAAACCTGCGCCTTATACGCCGCTTACCGCGCTGCTGTTTGCCGAAATCGTCGCCGAAGCGGGGCTGCCCCCTGGCGTAGTCAATATCGTGACCGGGGGCGATGAGACGGGCGCGTTCGTCGTGGCGCACCGTGATATAGATAAAATCGCCTTTACAGGATCGACGAACGTCGGGCGTATTCTGCGGCGCGTTACGGCAGGCACAGGCAAACGGCTCACGCTGGAATTGGGTGGGAAATCGCCCTTCATCGTCTTCGATGATGCCGATCAAGAAGGGGCGGTCGAGGGATTGGTGGATGCGATCTGGTTCAACCAGGGGCAGGTTTGCTGCGCCGGATCGCGCCTGCTCGTGCAAGAAAATATTGCCGACAAATTCTTAGAGAAAGTGCGCCGCCGGATGGCTCACCTGCGCACCGGGGACTCATTGGACAAAACGATTGACCTGGGGGCGGTGGTTGATCCGATCCAGTACAACACGATTGATCGCTGGGTGAAGATCGCCAAAGCAGAGGGCGCGACGATCTTTCAGCCCGATATTCCTATGCCCCAAACCGGTTGTTTTTATCCGCCCACACTGCTGACGAATATATCCTCTGCTTCGACGGTAGCTCAGGAAGAAATCTTCGGCCCGGTGCTGGTCGCGATGACTTTCCGCACGCCCGCCGAAGCGGTTGAACTGGCGAATAATACCCGCTATGGGTTGGCGGCGAGCATTTGGAGCGAGAATATCAATCTGGCGTTGGAAACGGCCCATAAGGTCAAAGCCGGGAGCATCTGGGTGAATTCGACCAATCTGTTCGATGCCGCGTCCGGTTTTGGCGGCTACCGGGAGAGCGGATTCGGGCGGGAAGGTGGCCGGGAGGGCCTGGTGGAATACATGCGCCCGGTGTGGCAGTCCCGACCACCGCACACCGATCCCGGCGCGTTTGACCTGGACAGGTGGTCGAGTGATGCGCCGAGTTTTCCCCCCGCGCTGAATTCACATTCGAGCGCGAATGGTCTGCCGCCACTGGATCGCACTTCCAAGTTGTATATCGCGGGCAAACAAAAACGTCCGGATGGCAACTACAGCCAACCTGTTCTTGACCCCGGCGGACACGAGATCGGGCAGGTGGGCAAGGGTAACCGCAAAGATATTCGAGACGCTGTCGAAGCGGCCCACGCCGCTAAAGGCTGGGCAGATCGATCCCCACATGAGCGGGCGCAAATTTTGTATTATATCGCCGAAAATCTGGCGATTCGCAGCGACGAATTTGCACAGCGTCTCGTCAGTATGACAGGCTGCACGGCGAAAACGGCCCAACACGAGATCGATTTGTCGATAGACCGCCTGTTCACGTATGCCGCGTGGGCGGATAAGTTTGGCGGAACGGTGCAGGAAACGACGCTGCGCGGATTGGTCGTGGCGACCCACGATTATCTCGGCGTGATCGGCATCGTCTGTCCTGACGAATATCCCCTGCTGGCGTTTGTCTCGCTGGTGGCCCCCGCCATTGCGCGCGGCAATACGATTGTGGCGATTCCCTCAGCGAAGTATCCCCTCTGCGCCACCGATTTTTACCAGATACTCGAAACGTCCGATCTGCCTGCCGGGGTGATCAACATCGTCACGGGGTCACGCGATCATCTCACGCGGACGTTGGTCGAACATGAGGATGTGGATGCGGTGTGGTATTTTGGCAGTGCGGAGGGCAGTTATTTTGTGGAGCTGCTATCCGTCGCTAATCTGAAGCGCACCTGGGTGAGTTATGGCAAATCGATAGACTGGACCGACCGGCACCAGGGGGCAGGGGAGGAATTTTTGCGCGCGGCGATTCAGGTCAAAAATACCTGGGTTCCTACCGGGGTATAGTTCAGCCCGCCGGACGTGAACATACTGTCCGGCGGTGCTGAATCAAATCGAAATGGGCTGGCGGTGCGCCGTCCCGTAGCGGATCGCCTCATCGAGAAACGCCTCAATATTCTCAAACGGCGTACCCGCGACGATCCCGTTACCTGCCGCTAGACACAGCCCGCCGTCTGGACGATCAAACGTGTCGATCAGGTGGCGAACTTCCTGCCGGACCTGTTCCGGCGTGGCTTCTTGCAGGATATGCTGCACATCAAACCCGGCCAAAAACGTCAGGCGGTCCCCGAAGGCGCGGGCGACGGCGGTTTCATCCATCGTGCCTTTTTGGACGGGATGGAAAACGTTGACTCCCACCTCGATCAGATCGCCTAAAATCAGGGTATTGTCGCCGCATGAGTGCAGCCACCAGTGGATATGATGCGGTTTCAGCCGTGCGCCGATCCGTTCATAGTAGGGCTTGAGGAATTCGCGGAAGGTTTCGGGACGCATGAAAAGATTTTTCTGATGTCCCAGATCGTCGCTGGTCCAGAACCCGTCCGGCTGAATTTCCCGAATGGCGCGGTCCAGATACCCACAATACAGGTTGCACAGCGCTTCATAAAGGCGGTGGACCTGTTCGGGCGCGACGTAATAATCCATGAGCAGATTTTGCATCCCGCGCAGACCCCAGGGGCGTTCGAAGAACAGCCGCCACCAGGCGAACATCACATACCGGTCCTGCTGGTGCGCTTTTTCCGCCTGCGCTACCAGATAATCGATCTGGGGATCAGTGGCAGGATCGGGCATCTTGCTTATAAATTCGTCCAACTTTGACCAGTCGTCGATTACGCCTGACGCATCGTGCGCACCGCCGCTGGCGATTTGCCACGACAGGTCCATCTTTTCGACTTCCAGCGGCTCGATCCATAACATCTCGACATCTTGCGGATACGGGTCAAAAGCGTGCAGCCGGTCGCCGTACTGCTCGACCAGTCCTTCGCCCCACCATTGAGTCATGATCAACGGAACTCGAACCGGGTTCCGACGCTCAACCGCTTTAATCACTTCCTGGCGGGGCAGCGGTTCCCAACAATCACCCGTCATTTTGGAATGCATCACTTACTCCCTCGTTGAAACATTTTCGGAGTCCGTGTTCTCCTGGTCATCAGGTGATAGCGATCAGCGGCAGCACGG
>JACRBK010000203.1 GCA_016234525.1 Chloroflexota bacterium | reverse complement strand
TCGATTTTGATGGCGCGATGTTGGTTAGTTCTGTTTATCTCAATGGAACCCTGCTCGGAGTACACAAGGGAGGATTCACGCCGTTTTCATTTGAGATTACCGATCATCTCAAACCGGGCGAGAATGTGCTGACCGTTTATGTTGATGCAACCGAAAATGAAGATATTCCCCCTTATGGAAATTTGGTGGATTTTTTGACGTTTGGCGGACTGTATCGTGATGTGTATCTGCGTATAGTTGACCCATGTCACATTGAGAATGTCTTTGTCAGTCCAACCGATGTGCTTACCCATCCCGGCCTGGAATGTGGTATTCAACTGGCTCAATGGATGCCAGGACTGAGCCTGGAGGGGATTCTAAAAGACGCCGCAGGGCGCATTATTGCGCGACAGATTCAGGATGTTGATGCCGACAAGATCACAATAGTATGGGATGAATTAGGGCCAATCACGCTGTGGACCTTAGATAATCCTGTGCTGTACCAGCTAGCCCTCGTTTTATCCCAAAATGGCGCGCCAATCGATCAGGACGCTGTGCGTTTCGGTTTCCGCAGCGCAAAATTTCGCGGTGACGGAAGTTTTTTGTTAAATGGCAAGCCGCTAAAGTTGTTTGGACTCAACCGCCACCAGACCTATCCCTATATTGGCGCCGCAGCACCCGCGCGGCTGCAATGTCTGGATGCAGAAATTCTAAAATACGAACTCGGCTGCAACGTGGTCCGCACCTCTCATTATGGTCAATCACCCCATTTTTTGAATCGCTGTGATGAAATCGGCCTGTTGGTGCTTGAGGAAATCGCCGGTTGGCAGCATATCGGTGATGAAACCTGGCAGGAGCTGGTCTTACAGGATTTGCAGGCGATGTTGATCCGTGATCGTAACCACCCGTCCATTATCTTATGGGGTGTGCGTATCAATGAATCGCCGGATCACGATAATCTGTACACCCAAACTAATCTGCTGGCCCATGAACTTGATCCGACGCGCCAGACCGGCGGCGTGCGCAATTTCATTGACAGTAAGTTTTTGGAGGATGTATTCACGCTTAATGATTTTACCGAAGGGATTCAGCTTCCCCGTGTGCGCCCGCATCTGATCACGGAATTCGGGGGGCATACCTTCCCTACCAAATCGTGGGATCACGAAGAGCGTCGGGTAGAACATGCCTTGATTCATGCGCGCAAGCATAACCTGCAAATGGGCGATCCTGACGTCGCTGGGGCGATTGGATGGTGCGCGTTTGATTATCACACTCACAAAGAATTTGGCTCAGGGGATCGAATCTGCCATCATGGCGTGATGGACATCTATCGTTTGCCCAAAATGGCGGCGTTTTTTTACCGCAGCCAAAAATCACCCGCTGACGAGATCGTGCTTTATGCCGCTACCAACTGGACAATGGGAGATCGATCGGGCGGCGGTAACAATCCGCTGATCGTATTCAGCAATTGTGACGAGATTGACGTGTTGATCGGTGGACAGTCACACGGACGCTTCAAACCGGATGACGCGCAGTATCCGCATTTGAATCATCCTCCCTTTGTCGTGCGCTGGCCCGAACCGTACAATCCTTGGGAAAACGAGTTTTGCGACCTGCTCGTACAGGGTTTTATCAACGGGCAGCTTATCGCAGAGCACAAAATCACAGCAGATCATCTTCCGGATCGTTTGTGGTTGAGCACTCATACCACACAGTTGCAGTCCGATGGCGCAGATATGGCACGAATCGCCGTGCAAATCGTCGACAGATATGGTAATGTGTTGCCCTATCAGTTGAGAATTGTTGAGTTCTCTCTGGAAGGTGATGCTGAACTGATCGGCGAAAACCCTCTGCCGATCATCGGCGGGCAGGGGGCATGTTATATCAAATCTGGGCATACTGAGGGAATGGTTGTCTTAAAAGCTCAGACGGCGGATTTACCACCTGTTTCGATGGTGCTGCACATAAACTCACTAAAGTAGTTAATTGGAGAATCAGGCGTCAGACGCCTGAATCAGGGTACACACGAATGAATAAACATGAGAATTTGGTGACGCAGCAGGATGTTGCCGAACGTGCGAAGGTTTCGCGCTCGGTCGTATCCTATGTGTTAAATAACGGCCCCCGCAAAGTATCTGAGGAGACTCGCCAGCGTGTGATGGATGCTATCCAGGAATTGGGGTATCGCCCCAACAAACACGCGCAGTGGTTAAAACAAGGCAGCGACGCCGTCAAAAATACGATTGGTATTGTGACGGGCGGGCAAAGTTATAATATTTTGAACCGGCCCTACTATAACTTGGTGCTGGCGGGTTTGTTTGACAGCGCCTACCAACTAGACCAACATATCCGATTTTTTAGTTTTTTTGAAGCGCTGAAAGACCCGGTTTTTTTCAACAAAAATATCCACCAGGATGAAATATCGTCATTGATTCTGCTGCTCCCCAAAATGATCACGGATACACCGGGTCATGAAGAAATCCTGGAGATGATGATCGAGCGGATCGATAATATCGTTTGCCTGGAAGACTCGATTAAGGGGCTGCCAGCCGTTATTTTTGACCGGGCCGCCGCCGCTTACCTGGCTGTGGAACACTTGATCAAATTGGGACACCAACGTATCGCCTTTTTCGCCATTGATGATCAGCGCAAACAGGGTTACCGACAAGCACTGCTTGAGCATAATCTGCCGTATGATGAGTCGTTGATTCGCATTCTCTCTGCCGTTGAGCCATCCCAGGCCGCTTATCGGCAGACTCTCGAATTATTAGACTCTGGCAAGACGCCCACTGCAATTTTTGCTGCGAATGACGAGGCCGGAATTGCGGCGATCGCTGCTTTGCATGATCGGGGGTTACGTGTACCTGACGATGTGGCGATTGCTTCGATCGACGATATTGAACTTGCCAGTATGGTTCGTCCGGCATTAACAACGGTCAACGTCCCTAAACGCCGGATGGGAATGTATGCGATGCAATTTCTGATTTCTCAGCGCGGTATATTGTCACCGCACGCTGCATCAATGGTTCTGCCGGTTGATCTGATCGTAAGGGATTCCTGTGGAGCAAATTCACGCCACAGATGAGACTGCTGTCTGAGTGAATCTACACGCTCCGTGTAGGTAACGTTTCAAGGAGGCGCTGATCGTCTCCTCGTTGGTGTTGTGCCCTCATCTTCTCCGCCCGCATCTACCTGAATATGTTAACCGTGAGCACTCGAACAGATGCTTGACAACCGACCCCGACTTCGTATATGATAATTGGGAACGTTCCCCATCAAGCTGGACAGGATGAGCATGTCTCAAAACCGTCAGGTTACGATTATTGATGTTGCCAAACGCGCCGGGGTGTCTAAAACCACCGTAGGTCGCGTGATCAATGGGGAAACGGATCGTGTCAGCGAAAAGACATGGCAGCTCGTTCTGACTGCCATTGAAGAACTTGGTTACGAGCGCAACCTTATCGCCAGCAGTATGCGCACCGACCAAACGTTTATGGTGGTGCTGTCGATCCCGGACATTATGAACCCTTTTTGGCCCGAAGTTGCGCGTGGGGTACAAGATACGTTGGAAGTGCAGGGGTATACGGTGGCTTTGCTCAACAGTGATTGGGATGCCCAACGCGAGCGGCAGCATCTTCAGACCGTCAGGCGTAACCGGTTCGACGGTCTGATTCTCAACCCGATCCGCATCACCAATACCGAACTTAAACAGCTTGGCACACCGGCAGTTCTGTTGGGGGATGGCAGTGATTTTCCCGACTTTGACTCGGTCGGCAGCGATTCCATCGCGGCAGTCGATATGGCCCTGGAGCATCTGATCGCGCTGGGCCATCGCCGCATTGGGCTGATCGCCGGGATTTCGCAGCGGCAGCGCAAAGACACACGCTCAACACAGTATGTTGAGATTCACCGAAGATATAATCTCCCCCTGGATGAGCAGCTTGTCATTTCCTGCCCCTATTCCCAGGCTGACGGCGAAAAAGCCGCCCGGCAGTTGCTCAAGCTGAAACACCCGCCCACTGCTATCTGTGCTGGTAACGATATTCTGGCGATTGGGGCGCTGATCGCTGCTCACGAAATGCGTTTGGTGATCCCGGATGATCTGTCCATTATCGGTATCGATGATATTTACGCCGCAAGTACGACAGCCCCGCCGCTCACAACCGTTGCCAAACCCAAATATGAAATCGGGGTCGAAGCAGCAAACCGGCTGCTGAAAAAAATCCAATGTGAGGATGATGTATCACCGCGCAGTATTGTGCTTAAGGGGCATCTCGTCGTGAGACAGACGACCGGGCCGGTGAGCGTTTGATCGGGTAAGGCGAGTAATTTTTTTGTGGATAATGGGGAACGTTCCCCAAAATGAATGACAACCTTAGGAAAGGTGCCATGCACACAAAAGATGAGCTTAGGCGCGACAAAGCGTTGTTTTTAAGCAAAAGTAAAGGATGTTTGATCGGCCTGGCGGTGGGTGACGCGATGGGCGATCTCGGACGCAGCGCGGAATTTCGCAGCCGTTACGGCATCATCACGAATTTGTTCCCCGGCGCGAAAAGTACCGATGATACCGAGTTTGGCCTGCTCACGGCACGCGCGCTGCTCGATTGTCAGGGCCATCTGACACCAGAAGCCGTATTGCAGGCGTGGCGCACTTACGTGATTAACCAGGGTGGGATTTTCGACCGGGCCGGAAAACCCCTCTATGGCGCGGTTGAAAATATCAAGCGCGGCATCTTGCCGCCCTACTCTGGAATCGACAACGTTCAAAACAACGATGATGGCGCTGCGATGCGTGTAGCCCCCATTGGCATTTTTTGTGCGGGCGATCCCGAAAAAGCCGCCGCGCTGGCTGAGATTGATGCCCAGATCAGCCACCATGCCGATGGCGTTTGGGCAGCGCAGGCGGTCGCCGCCGGAATCGCAGTGGCGATGGTAGATGCCTCAGTGGATGCAGTGATTGAGGCGGCACAGCGCCATATTCCGGCGGATAGTTGGCTGGGGCGCAGTTTCGCCCGCGCGATGGCGTTGTGTGAAAACGCCTCCACCATCGAAGATGTTTGGGAGGCGCTGCATACCCAACTCTGGACGCCGGTTCACTCGATGAGTGCAGAGGCGGTCCCGCAGGTATTCGCCATCTACCGTATGATCGGCGGCGATTTCCGACAGGGCATGTTTTGGGCGTGCAATTTCGGGCGGGATGCCGACAGTATCGCGGCGATGGTCGGTGCGCTGTGCGGGGCGCGGCATGGCCTGGATGTGATCCCGAACCAGTGGGTGCAGCAGGTTCGCATCGCCAGCGGAGTCAGCCTCAAGTTTGCTGCTAACGAAGACATTATTCACCTGGCGGAAGCGTTGGTCAATCTCGCGGTTTAGGGCAAAGGGATCGCCATATGTTGAAATGGTCAACACTCTCACCGATTGAACGCCGCGAAGCCGTCGCCGGATACCTGTTCATTCTGCCCTGGCTGATCGGGTTTGTCGTGTTTTTCGCCGGGCCAATTCTGGCGTCCTTTGTGCTGAGTTTTACCAGTTGGAACATCGTCGGCACGCCCGAATGGGTCGGCTTATCCAATTACGAGCGCATCTTGACCACCGATCCTTTTTTCAAAAAGGCCGTAAGCGTCACGCTCAGGTATTCGATATTTTATCTGCCGCTCGAGGTCGTGTGCGGCATTCTGATTGCGGTGGTTCTGAATCAAAAGCTGCGCGGGATCGGCCTGTTTCGCACCATGTACTATATGCCGTTCATTGTGCCTAAGGTTGCCTCGTCGCTGATCTGGGTCTGGGTGCTGAATCCGCGTTACGGGCTGGTGAATACGCTGCTGAGTAAGATCGGAATCATGGGGCCGAACTGGCTAGGTGATCCCGATTTTGTGCTGCCGAGCATCATGATCATGGCGTTGTGGGGTGTGGGCGGCAGCGCAGTGATCTACCTCGCCGGGCTGCAAAATATCCCGCGCCAGTTGTACGAAGCCGCGACGGTCGATGGCGCAGACGGGATTCAGAAATTCTTCCGCATCACGCTGCCCATGCTTTCCCCCACTATCTTTTTCCAGCTTGTGCTGGGCCTGATCGGGGCTTTCCAGACTTTTACCCCCGCCTTCGTCGCCGCAGGTCGCAGCGGAGGCCCGTTGCAGTCCGGCTTGTTTTACATGCTCTACATTTACAACCGGTCGTTTCAATCGATGCGGATGGGTTACGGTTCTGCGCTGGCCTGGTTGATGACCCTTTTTATCCTGGTGATCACAGTATTGGTTTTCAGGAGTTCAAACTACTGGGTT
>JACRBK010000201.1 GCA_016234525.1 Chloroflexota bacterium | reverse complement strand
CTTCGAGATTCAATTTTCATTTTTGCTGTTAGCCACTGCATTGGTCGCTGCCGGGGTCTTTGGGACTCTGCTTAATCAGGGCCGGCTGCGCGATGAGGTTGCCGACTGGTGGCCGCTGTCTTTGGTCGTGACCGCCGTATTATGGATGTTGGTAGCTCTCATCCGCCGCCAGATTGAGTCGTTGTTGGGCGGTGCAGCGCTGGCCGGGGTAGGGTTGAGTTTCCTGATGGGAACCCAGGGGATCGCTGATGTGCGCGAGACTCTGCTCGGTATGGTACTGGTGACAGCCGGTTTGGGTGTTGCCATTCGCGGACTGCTGCTGCGCCAGCAAACATTGTTATAACCTCCCAGTGCAGTGAAACAAAAGTGGGACGTTTGGCATCTTAAAGGTGAGCGTGGAATATTCTGTGATGTATTGTATAACGCTCTGGAGCACGAGCCATGAATAATGATGTTACTATCGGCCTGGCCTTTATCGCGGGAGTGTTCTCATTTATTTCCCCGTGCGTGCTGCCGCTGGTCCCGGCCTATATCGGCTATATGGGCGGGCGTGTAACGCGCCAGGTCCGTCAAGAGAATGCGCAGCCTGCTTTGCGCCAGCGGTTTGGAACCTTTACACACGGCTTATTTTTTGTGGCGGGGTTCACCCTGTTTTTTGTGTTGTTTGGCCTGTTGACTACGGCGGCGGTATCGTCGTTAACTTCGCTTGGAGTGACCGAGTCGGAGGTCAAGACCGGCATCGCCCATATTGGCGGTACGGCAGTAATTCTGTTTGGGCTGCACATTCTGGGAATACTGAACCGGGTATTTATCTGGCTGCAAAAACAAGCTCCTCGCCTCGATCAAAATCCTTACGGCAATCTGATCTCGGTCTTAATCGCAGTGGCGCTGCTCGGCGGCGTGTACTGGCTGCTGCTAGAGTCTTGGTTCCTGACGTTGGTCGCAGTGCTGCTGTTTACGCAGGTATTTCACGATGCGCTCAAGACGGATAAGCCCGGCGAATTCTGGGGCAGTGTGATTACGCGCATCCAGATCATGCTCTATGTAGACACGCGCCGCCAGACCCGCCCTGACAGCCGTTATGGTTATATGGGATCACTGTTGATGGGCGTGGTATTCTCCGCTGGTTGGACACCCTGTATCGGCCCTATTTACGGGGCGATCCTGACACTGGCTTCTACTGAGCAGTCCTTGACCGAAGCTGGGACGTTGTTGTTTGCTTATTCGTTAGGGTTAGGAATTCCGTTTTTGCTGACGGCGCTGGCGCTCGATCAGGCTCAGGGCGTGCTGCGGCGTTTGCAGCGTAATATGCGGGCGATTGAAGCGATTAGTGGATCGTTCCTGATCCTGATGGGCGTGCTGGTGTTTAGCGGCCAGTTGCAGCGGTTATCGCAGGTTGGCACAGAAGGCAGCTTCGGCGAAATCTCCCTGAATCTTGAAAACTGCATGGTCGGTGCCGTTGAGGGTGAGGTACGCTGGGCGAATGTTATGGACTGTATCGGCGATGGCGTGAAAGAAGATTTTTATGTCACTGCCCCCAAACCGGTTGCCCAGGTTCCTGCGATCAGCGATGCGGCTTCATCAGAGGGGGGTCTAGAAGTTCCCACATTGGGCGCAAATTCTGCCGAAAATGCCGTGATTGTTCCGGAACTCGTGCCGGGATCTGCGGCGGTTCAACCTACCCCGGCCGATCAAGCCGCCTCCGATCTGAATGTGCCGGTAGGGTTGGCGGTTGGACGGCGTGCGCCCGACTTTACCGCCCAACTGCTCGATGGGCAGACGGTCTCGTTGGTAGATTTCCGCGGGCAGGTCGTGCTGATCAACTTTTGGGCCACGTGGTGCGGCCCCTGCCGCGAGGAAATGCCCGATTTCCAGACAGCCTATGATCTATACCAGGATCAGGGATTCACGGTACTAGCTGTTAATTATCGTGAGGGGAGCAGCACGGTTGGCGCGTTTGCTGATGAATTAGAACTGACTTTCCCCATAGCGCTGGATGAATCAGGCGCGATTAACGAAGATCTCTATCGTGATGCCATTGTGGGGTATCCGACCAGCTTTTTGGTGGATACCAACGGGGTGATTGTAAAATACTTCCCTGGTATTGTACCCGGTTCCGAACTGCTGGATGCGCTGGGTGATCTGTTGGCGCATTGAGCATTACCCACACACCTTTATTTTGTCTCCTTGACCGAAAGAACAGCGTCCTATGAATGCTGCATCCTTACCTCGCGAAAATCAGTTGCGTAAGACTATCCGCAATACGCGCTTGATATTACGGCTTTCCCGTAACTGGCTCAAGATTATATTGGCTTTTTTGTTTCTTTATACTGGGTTGGCGCTGACGCCACCTTTTTTAATGCAAATGGGTCTAGAGGGCGTGGCGAATGCGATCTACACCCTCTATTCCCCGATGTGTCACCAGTTTGCGTTCCGCTCGTTGTTTTTTTTCGGGGATCAAGTCACCTATCCGCGTGAGATCGCCGGGGCGGATTCAAAATCGTTTGAATATTACGCCATTCAGGATGCCCATTTTGATCATATTGAAGAGTTAACTGCGTGGTCACCTGAATTGCAGATTGCAGCGCGTTCGTTTAAAGGTAACGAGCAGATGGGCTACAAAACGGCCTTGTGTGAGCGCGACGTGGCGATTTATGGCATGATGTTCCTGATGGGGTTGTTGTTTGCGCGGGTTCGTCATTGGCTGCGCCCAGCTTCGCTTTGGCTGTACCTCATGTTAGGGCTAGTGCCGTTAGGATTGGATGGTTTTAGCCAGATGTTCAGCTACCCTCCTTTTGAGTTTTGGCCGGTGCGCGAAACCATACCTGCCTATCGTATTTTGACCGGGGCGTTATTTGGCCTGATGAATGTCTGGCTGGCTTTTCCTTATCTCGAATCCTCAATGCGCGAAACCATGGCGGTGATGGGCGAACGGCTGGAAATGGCCCAGCAGCTTTTGAAGGCTGTGCACGACGAAAAGTAGCAAGCTTCTCTACACAGACAAAATAAAACCCCGGTGATAAGCCGGGGTTTTGTTTTGTCTCAGGGTCGCGCTGCTGCCGGTTCGGTTATTCCGCTTTAAACGGCGTGTTGGTCGGCTTCGGCGTAGAGACGGGCGGCGTGTTCGTGATTGTCGGCGATGGTGTGCGCGACGGTGTGAAGGTAGACGTCACCGGGCCGGGGGTCCGCGTCGGGGTCCGCGTCGGGGTCTTGGACGGTGTAAGCGTCTTGGACGGTGTGAGTGTGATCGACGGCGTGAGCGTGACCGACGGTGTATTGGTCGGCGCAGGCGTCGCGCGATCCGGCGGTGCATTGTTGCAGATGAAGTTCAGCGTGAAGCCCGTATCGTTAAAGTCGTAGTCACGGTAGCCCGTCGGACTCATTTGGTCCAGATAGCCCGCTGTTCCGTCAAAGTCGAACCAGACATCGGCAGTAGTGTTCGGTTGGATCACCGGGTTGACCAACCATCCCGATCCACCCGACGCAACCGTGAACGGATTGACGGTCACATTGCCATCCCACATGATCACCGCCGCCGGATCAAAGGCACTTGTGCCTCCGACCGATACAAAATCAAGCGGTGTAATCGGTGGCAGGGTACGGTTAGTGGTATTCCAGTTGATGGTAAAGCCTGTAATAAAAGCTGGAGCCACATCGTTGTTGCGGATGCGGAAACGTACTACCCCGTTCGTTTCGAAGCCCACAAAACTTATGGCGAAGTTCGCGCAGGTTGGCGTGGGCGTGCGTGTCGGGGTTAGCGTGAACGGTGTGGGCGTGCGGGTTGGTGTGGCTGTGCTGAGATTCGCCAGCGATACCCGGCAGTCAGCCGTGGGGTTGTGCGCCAGTTCGCCCAAAGTCGTGCTGAAATACAGGCTGGTGTTATTGAAGGCCGTCAGCGACATATAGTCACTTAACTGAGTCGGGCCGTTCGAGAACTTGATGCGCATGACAGTGATGGCATTGGCATCAAATGTGCGTAGTAAATAGGTCGGGATATCATCGTTCCAGTTGGGATCGTTAGTATCCACGGTAGTAGGTGGGGTGTAGTCCGGACCAAACCAGAAGCGTGACCGGCTTGCAATTCTCATTTCATCCGTATACATGCCAGAGAAAGCGGCGGGTTTGCTCCACTGCAAATCTACGCGTGTGATATAGACAGGCGCGCTTTCGTTGGCGTTGCGGATACTGATTTCCAGGTAGGTATCAAACATACGCGTACTATCCAACGTTACTAAGGCACAGTCAGGGGGAGGAGTCGATGTGGCCGTGGACGTCGTCGTTGCTGATGCTGTGCGGCTGGGTGTGACCGTAATCGTTGGTGTTTCGGACGGCTGCGGCGTTTGAGAGGGCGGCGGCGTCCGAGATGGGGTAAAGGTGGGCAGCGCCAACTGAGGCGGAATGTTGACCACACGAGTCGAACGGAACGACTCGTTGATCATCACACGCCGCGCCTGAATCTGCACGTAATCCACCAACCCTAATGGGGTAATCAGCGGATGATTGAAGAATACGATGATTTCGACTGCATCACCAGGCCCACCGGGGTCATACTGGTTGGTCCCGGCCTGAGCGCCTTCGGTGACTTCGCATAGGCGATCATTACGATCCGGGCTGGGCTGATAGCGTGACGCGGCGTTAGTGTTGACTGCCGGGCGCGAACTACAAATCCAGACATGGAACCAGCCTGATTCACTATCGGTGACTGTCGAGGTATTGATTTCCTCGCCATCGGCTTTGTTCAGCCCAACGATCTTGTCGCCTTTTTTCAGCGCAAGACCAGCAGCGCCAATACGCGCGGCATTGACCACCGAAGGCAAGCGGGCCATATCCTGGCGCAGCCATTGGTCCTCATCTGCCCCTGGCTCGCAGTCATGCCCCCAGTGAGCGGCAAAGGCGGTGTCTACCCCTTCGGTGCAGGGGACTAATTGATCCAACACCACCTGTCGTCGTTGTTCTTCGTTGTAGGCCTCTGGGATCGTATAGCCAATCGATTTTGCCAGGATTTCTTCATCCCAGTTGCCCGTGATCGCATAACGTGCAGCAGCACGAGCAGCGTTTTGCAGCGTAATCCAGGCCTGGAAAATACGCGCAAACTCCACAATGCCGAACATCAACATCAGTAGGATGGGCAGAGTAAGGGCAAACTCGGCCATTGTTTGCCCACGTCGGCTGCCCGATCCGGGTATGGTCTGTCTTTGTAGTAGGCTCATACGGATCCCCTCTTGACAAATACCTCATAGCTTTGCATTAACGTGACAGTCGAGTGAACATACGGCTGGCGATATCTTCAAACACAGCGGTGAGCGTACTCACATTGTTTGCAAAATAGTACTGGCCGCATTGTTCAGTTGGATAGAGTTCTGGCGTTCTTTCGCATGGATCAGGATCACCGTAGCGTCTGTAGTCTCCAAAATCAAGCTGCCGGTTATCACGCCAGTCTTGCTGGAAGTTGTTGTCGATAAACCCATTATCGCCCGCATCGGCCAGGTAACGCAGCAGCGGGGCGGCGGTTTTTTCTTCCTCGACTTCGTCACCGAAGCCGATTGAGAAGATGGCGATAAAGTTACCCTTCTTGCCATCGGGCACGACTTCGATCAACCCGGCAAAGTCGGCCATGTCGCGCGCATAATCATCTGCATCATAGTGTCCGGTGGAGCTGCAGTCCGGGTTGCCGGTTTCTGGTTCACCCGTGTTCCAATCAATACAGAAGTGACGTGTCGCCGGGTCGTCGTCGTTGCAGACAGGCGCAGCCAGTTCGGGTTGGGATGGGTTAGTCTCCGTGCATTCGGGCCACTCCAAACCGTTCAGATACGGGTCATCCGGGTCAGAAAAGTTTTGATAATAACCGCTGCCGTTGCCCCAACCTGCTGCACTGTCATAAGTGGTGCGATCTCCACGTAAGCAGAACGTCCACCAGGGGCAGTATCCATAGAAACCGTAGTCGGTCTGGTTCACCGCGTCGCGGGTAGGATTGGTCACGTTCGCTGCGCCATCACTCAATACAATCATGACCCACACGGCTTCGCGCCGGATGTCAATCGGATCAGTGAGCGCGTTGTTGGCCGCCAGAATACCGCCGCCGACATTTGTATTGCCGCATGAGGCAATGGTTTCGTAAGCCACAGGACGGAGCGCCGGTTGAACGGGTTCTGAGCCGTCGCGCCATGCCGCCCAGGCGGCATTAGCTACATCATTTCCCTCGCAGAGGTTAAACAGCCTGGAATCGCCTTTGTTGATCAAAACACCTATTTTGAGGTTGAGTGTGTCAATCGCTACGCGCTCGCTGCGGATCATCGGGCGCAGCGGCTGATCAACGTCATCGCCATCAGGATCATAAGCCACACCGTTGCGGTCAAAGGTGACGAGCACTACGCGGTCGCCCCGGACAAAGTCCAGTTGTTTGATGAACAGGCGGGCTGCGTCTTTTACATCCTTGAATGGGCGGCAGATCAGGGTGGTGAAGTTGAAGCCGTCGGGATCGGTCAGGCTGGTGCTTGCAGCGGCAGTGGTTGAAACACCGTCTTCATGAGTGCCATCCCACATGCCATTCGCGTTCACGTCATGCCAGATATACCCATTGATCAAAAAACCGCCGCCTGCTTTGCGAACATTGCCATCGCTCACCGAGCCTTGACCAGGATCGTTACAGCAGCCTTCCCACCGTTCGCGCGCCAGAGGGTCGATGTCTCTGATATTTACATCATCATCGGTGGTATAACATTCGGGGCGTACATTGAGTGTACCAGTGCCGAGGTAGTGATCGATGTTGATAGCAGTATAGTGTGACGTTTGGGTTTCTTTCGCCATCGATTCGGAGGTGTCAATCACCAGGGCCACATCCAACACAGCGGTTTCGGATACCGAGGTGGTTGAAAGAGTAATGTTCCCGATGCCGATCAGCGAAAGAAAGGTCGTTGGGGATTCAATCTGAGCGCTGACACGCACTAACTTGTGTGGATCGTCCCAGTCGCACAATTCAGTTTCCGCCATATTGTCAGCGACTTTGGGATAAGCCGCTTCTGGGTGCGGATCACCTTCCCAGGGGCCAAAACCAGACCGCCATTGATAGATATCGGTCTCACAGGTTTCGACTAGAATGCTTTGCGAGTCCAGGTTGTGCAGCTCGAGGTATTGCTCGGCTGCAACCGCTACTTCGCCATAGTCGGTTCCTTCACGAATTTGACCGGCAGCAGCGATAGCCGCCGCGTCAACTGCCCGGCGCAGCGCCGCATAACGCACGAAGAGCAGCGCCACATCTGTGACCAGCCCGACGAACGCGACCAGCGCGATAAACGCAAACGCCAGCAGCACAATCGATTGGCCGCGCTGGCTGCGTCGCAGCCGTTTTGAAACAGGGGTAGGGATGAAAAGTGGTTTCATAAGCCGACGCACCTATTCTTCTACATTACATCTCAAGGTCGGGTTCGGCACCCGATACCGGGAAGAATGCCCAAACGTGAATGGTATGGTCTGCCAACGGCCCAAAGTTCAAGAACGGGACGCCGGTTAACTGTTCGTGCTGCCAGAAAATCTCGACCAACACCAGACCATAGTTGGCGATTTGTTCCACTTTGCGCAGGCGATCAGGGTCGTCCTGAAAGTCGAGCATTTCTTCAACGGTCTGGGTTGAGAATGCTGATCCGAGGCAGTCACGGGTGCTGCCAAAGCTCATTGTATGGTTGCCGCGAAATACATAACCGCGCACATCGTCCCATGTCGAATCGAATCCGTCGCTAATCTCATTCGTGTCGGTGCCGTCTCCATCCCTGTTCCAGTCAAAGGGATCGTAGGTGTCGTCGTTCTGGCACTCGTTCGACTGGGTTGGATAACGCCCGACAATGCGCACACGCGCATTCGGTGTTCCCTGTCTTTCGACAGCAAACGAAAAGACGGATACAACAATATCATCCGTATCATCGTTAAAGACCAGGGGTGCCATATTGCCGATGACGGAACAAGCTACACCGTCATAATAACCGACTGGGCGTTCGTCGCCATTGACATACCCCCAGGCCCCTAGGTTTGGCCCCGGTGGATCTGTTTTGTTCTCGAAGGGCAATTTGTCGAAATTTGTAACCAGTTCTTCACAATCCATGCGATGGTATTTTTTTTCTTCGCCGCCAACCCAGGTCATAGGGTCTTTAGTCGCACCAAACCGTCCAGCTTCGCGGGCGACATCGAGCAGCGTCAGGTATTTATCGGCATACCAGCCAATTTCTGCCATTCCTATCAGCATCATAAACAACAGGGGAAGCGTAATCGTAATCTCGACCAGGCTTTGCCCTCGTGCGCCAGTGGGCGCGCCATCTAAGATGGCCAGTATTTTTTGTAGCTTAGGCCGCATGGTACACCTCAGAGTAACCTCTGAACCAAAAACAGATAGGATCGATCACACCCCACGAGAGGATGTGAACTCTATCTGAATAATACCATAGATGGGCTAATGGCCTACAAGGGAATTGTGAGGAGTTTATAAGGATTTGTCAGCGATCAGGCAGGCCGCCAATGGCTTTGGAACCATAGTACTATTTTGGCGGCGCTCTGCTGTAATGGGGATCAATCCAGCCGAGCGTTAACCGAATATCCCCGCCCATGCATCGAAATAACGATGGTCGGATAATCGGGGTTATCCTCGATTTTGCGGCGTAAGTTACGAATATGGTTGCGCACCAGGGCCTTATCACCCCCTCCTGGCGGGTAGTTCCATATTTTTTGCAGTAGAAGCTCAGCGGTAAGATGTTCGTCAGGGTGTTTGCATAAATATTCGAGCAGGCTGTATTCCGTCGGCGTTAGTTCAACCTGCCGGTTATTGACCCACACCTGGTACTGCGCTTCCTGTAATCTCAAGGTAGGTTGAGTTTTCGCCTGGTTCTGGTTGGGAGAACGCCGCAGCAGCGCTCGCACTCGCGCATTAAATTCTTTGATTGCAAATGGTTTTCGCAAAAAATCGTCCCCACCTGAGTCGAGAACCTGCGCTGCATATTGTGCGCTGGCGTTGACGCTCAGAAAAAGAATAGGGACAACATTAACGAAAGGCATAGCGCGCAGACGAGTACAAAGTTCCAGCCCGGTCATGTCTGGCAGAGCGGCGTCGGTAAT
Source organism: Chloroflexota bacterium (assembly GCA_016234525.1). Lineage (GTDB taxonomy): Bacteria > Chloroflexota > Anaerolineae > Aggregatilineales > Aggregatilineaceae > JACRBK01. Next base: position 4,148 of record JACRBK010000201.1, on the reverse strand, counting down.
GATCACATCAGGACGGCATTCACGAGCCAGACGCAAGGCGGTACGGGCTTCAGTAGCTTCGATGACTTGGTAGCCTTCATGTTTGAGAACCTGAGTGATGGCCGAGCGAACATGATGATCACTTTCGACCGCCAGAACCGTATGATGATGAGGAGCGCGTGTAAGCATTGTTTTTAGGCTCTTGAGTTGTTAGGTTAATCTATCCTCAAGTATACGCGACAAATGCTTACTTGGAAGGGCCTCCGTATGAAAGTTGTGTGAAAAATTCGTGAAATACACCTGCATTATGCCGGAATCATATAACCCACGCCATGAATAGTGCGGATCAAAGGCGGCTCCGAACTATCTTGTTCGATCTTGGCTCGCAGATTTCTAACATGTGCCCGTACCAGATCAGGATCGCCCGTATTGGGTGGGTAATCCCATACCGCTTCGAGCAAATGCTGGGGTGAAAGCGCGTGGTTAGCGTGCTCCATTAAGTAACGCAGCAGGCGATGCTCCACCGCTGTCAATTGGATAGGCTCAAGATTATCAATACTGACTTGATGGGTATTGGAATCAAGTTGTAAACGGCCCACGATCAACACAGGGCTTTCGGCTATGACGTTGCGCTGACCTCGCCGGATCAAAGCGCGCACCCGCGCCGTCAGTTCGGCCAGTTCAAAAGGTTTGACAACATAATCATCTGCGCCAGCATCCAGCCCGGCGACCACTTCATCGGTATGATCGTGCGCTGTCAGGAATAAGATCGCCAGGTCGTTATACTGCCGGTCGCCTCGGATTCGGCGGCAGACATTCAGACCGTCCATACCCGGCATTCCAATATCCAAAATGATCAAATCCGGGCGGCGATCGGCCAACATCCGCAGCGCTTCTAACCCAGATGTTGCGCGTCCTACTTCGCAGCCATCGCGTGTCAGCGCGCGTGAGAGGGTGCCGAGTACATCGGGATCATCATCAACGGCTAGAATATAGGGTTTGGTCATTCAGTCCCCTGTTTCGTCTCTACAGGTAGCGAAACAATAAAACGAGTGCCTTGATTATAAGCGCTTTCCAGGCGAATTTGACCGTGACATTTGTGCACGATCTGTTGACAGATATGCAGTCCCAATCCGGTTCCTTCCCCTGGTGGCTTAGTGGTAAAGAACGGCTCGAACACCTGGCTCTGCAATTCCATTGGAATACCGATGCCGTTGTCTCCGATCATAACCTCGATCTGACGGTGTTCTTGATCGTAACGGCTGTTGATCGCGATCTGCGGGTCTACCCGGTGGACAACCGCATCGCGCGCGTTCATCAACAGGTTCATCCATACGTCTTCTAACTGCCCCTGATTCACGACGACTGGCGGCATTTCTTTTTGGAGTTCCACATGCAGCGCGATACTGCCTTGTTGGATATGTCCACGCACTAGGGTGAGGGTATTATAAATGGTTTCGTTCACATCCAGGGCTTGCAGTACATTATCTTCGGGTTGCTGGCGGGCCATTGTCAATAAGCGGCGCACAACTTCCAGGGCGCGTTTGCCCGCCCGCGAAATCGCCTCTATCGCCTCACGATTGAGATCATCCGAAGACAAATCCTGTAAGATCAGTTCCGTGTCACCGAGAATGGTCGTAAGTGGGTTGTTGATCTGGTGCGCAACGGCGGCAGCGAGTTCACCCATCGCCAGCAGGCGGGCCGTCTGGACCAGTTTGGCCTGAGTGCGGTGCAGTTCTTCCAGGCTCATTTCCAAGTCACGGTACAGGCGTGCATTTCCCAGCGCATTGGCTGCCTGCATGATCAGGGCCTGGGCCAGTTCGACTTCGCGGCGATAAAAATGTCGATCTTGCAGGGTGTCTACCAGCAGCACCAACCCGGCAACCTGTCCCTTGATAACCATTGGCAGCCCGATCAAACTTCGCGCATGACCAATCTCGGCCAAATAATAATGGAGATCATCCGTCGGTGGTCCGCTGAATATATTCTGTTCATCGACAATGCGGGCCAGTTGGGGGAACTGGTCGAGATCGAGTGACAGTTCTGGTGCGTCGCGCCAGATGGTCTCGCCATAGGATAAGGCAGTATGAAACTGACGATATCCAGGATTCCAGAGCGCGATCTCGCACCAATTCGCGTCTACTGTGTCAAGCATCCGCTGTGCGGTACGAAACAGCATACTCTGGTGTTGTTTGACATCAGCACTGACCAGGGTGGCGCTCATTTCTAGCGCCATTTGTTGAAGCTCAAGCTGTGCCGCTTGCGGACTGGTACGCTCGGAATATGGCTCGTAGATCCGGTAAAGGATGACCACCCCTAGCGGTTGATCCTGTGACATCAAAGGGACATAAGCAATATGTTTAGCTTGATAATAATGAGGAAGCCATGCTGATGAGGCCGCCGGCTCATTGTTCGCCTGAGGAGGCGGCACAACCAACATACGCTTTTTCCGAAAAGCCTGTTCGACTGCGGGGTGGGTGGTAAGCGACAAAACCGGGCCGGTTGCCAGCCGCCAGAGGGCGCGATAGCGCACCGCCAGCATCCGCAGTTGGCGCGATTCAGGATCGCGTTCGGCGATATAACATTCCGCGACATTCAGAGCAGAGATCAACTGCCCGGCAATGATCGAGAGCACTTGATCAATGGCTAACGTAGAATTGGCCGCTTCTCCGGCTTCAACCAGGGTGCTTAGCTCGCGGTTACGCATCACCGTTTCTTCATACAACCGCGCATTTTCGATAGCGACAGCCGCATGAGCGGCCAGGTCTTGCAGCAGTTCCAGATCGTGCTGGCCGAAAGTCCGATCCGCGTTTTTGTTGTTGACTCCTAAAACGCCGATGGTCTGGCCTTTGATCGAGAGCGGTACATACAACAATGATTTAACCAGATATTCAGTTTTGACCTTTTGCAGACCCTGATCACCGATCAATATCGGCTGCCCAGAGCGGAAAACCTGACCAGCCAGTGTGTCTTTAGTTTTGATACGGAAATTACGCGCTGTTTCACTGTCGATGCCCTTCACTGCTCGGATAAACAGCGCTTTAGCTTCATCGTCGGGCAGCAGCAGCAGCCCTTCTTCGGCATTACTAAGCTGCACGGCGGCGTCTACGACTTGTGTCAGCAGGGCGTCCAGGTCCAGCACGGCGCTCAGTGAGCGTGCCAACTTTGAGAGAGTCTGCTGCTCTATCAGGCGGCGTTTTAGGACCTGGCTGATCTCTTCGTTATTGTCGCTGGCTTCTGGTTTGACTTCGGGGCTTTCGTGGAAACTGGGCGGTTTTGGAGCTATTTGCAGCGAATCCGGGATAACGCTCATAACTTTCCCTTGCAGGACGTTATCAATATGTCGCAGCAAGGTGGTCGGAGTGAGAGGACGAAATACAAATGCGGAAGCGCCCTGGCGCAGCAGCCGGTGGGGTTCGTTGTGCTGGTCATCGACCAGGGCGATCCACCGCACGCGGCTGAACCGCACCATTTGATCGGTAAGCATTCGTTGGTCGCGGTCTTTCATCCAGCTATCGACCAACGCAAGATCAAACTGGCTGTGTTGCAATGCAAACATCGCATCGCCAGCGTAATAGGCCTTGTGAACGTTATACCCGGCTTCTTCCAATATAACTGTTGTGCGATCCATTTCGTCGGGATCGCTTTCCGCTACCAGAATACGCCGGGCATTGATGTTGGATAAGAAGTTCATTGTGCGCTTGCGCGTGAAAAGTTATTGGCTGTTAGCTCTATTTCTACACCCAATTTGTGAATTGTGTAAAGTGGTTGAATTACAAATTTAGATCATCCGTGATTGAGCAGGGATAGTGAACTGGTTTCAGGCAAAATCCCGCTATGAATTTATTGGCTCAGCCGCGCGCGGCGTCGGGCCAGATCATCGTCTACTGCTTTTTCATTCACGACCGGCGCTGCGTTGGGTTGTGCAGGTGTTGTGCCAGGATCGCCAGCCTGCTGGCGAGCACTGCGCAGCCGCACCGAAAGCGACTCGTCATCCTCATTCACCGGGGTGCTTTCAGCCTGACGGTGCGCTTGAGCGACCAGGGCTTCGAGTTCGTTCACCCGTTGGATCAACTCCGAAGTAGACAGGCGGTGCTGTGACAGATCAGCAATTAACATCGCCGCGCGCTGCTGTTGAAGCTGCATTTGATGAATGGCATAACGCGAAT
>JACRBK010000200.1 GCA_016234525.1 Chloroflexota bacterium | reverse complement strand
ATATTTCAAACATCTGGCGAGATGAGGAACTTATGTCGTTATCCGTTCTCCAAGTGCTTGTTTTTGTCATCATAGCATTGGTGTTTGGCTTTTTTAATGGTCTGCACGATTCTTCGAACGTAGTAGCAACAGTGATCTCTACCCGCGCTTTAAGTCCACGCCGGGCATTGTGGGTCGCGGCCATCGCAGAAGGGCTGGGGCCGTTCCTGTTTGGGGTGGCGGTCGCTACCACGATTGGTGATGAAGTGGTCGTCGCTGAGGCGGTAACACTGCCGATTGTGTACGCTGCATTATTATCCGCCATCATCTGGAATATGATCACGTTAACGTTAGGCATACCCTCTAGCACCTCTCACGCGCTGATCGGGGCCATCATGGGGGCTGTTTGGGGCGGCTTCGGATTTGATGCTCTAAAAATGACAGGTCTGATGAAGATTCTGCTTGCGCTGTTTTTTTCTCCGATTCTTGGGATGGTGGGCGGATACCTGGTGGTTAAGCTGATGCTGTTTTTAGGGCGTGCTGCCACACCGCGTATCAATATATGGTTTCAGCGCGGCCAATTGGTGACTTCGACCCTGTTGGCGGTCTCGCACGGCTCGAACGACGCCCAAAAAACGATGGGGATCATCACCTTGGGACTGGTGGCGGCGGACCAGCTCAAAACCTTCGAAGTCCCGTTCTGGGTGATTGTCGCCAGTTCAGTATCGATTGCGCTCGGTACCTTGTTAGGGGGGTGGAGTCTGATCCGCACGCTGGGCGCGAAGTTTTACCGCGTGCGCCCGATTCACGGTTTTAGCGCGCAAGCGGCATCCACCGCCGTTATCCTGGGGGCCGCGCTGCTGGGGGGACCTGTCAGCACCACCCATGTCGTAAGTTCGGCGATTGTGGGCGCGGGCAGCGCCGAACGTATTCAAAAAGTTCGCTGGGGTGTGGTAAGCAATCTTGTCACGTCCTGGCTGCTGACCATCCCGGCCTCAGGATTATTGAGCGCATTGATTCATGTTCTGATCAAACCGTTGTTTTAGCTGTTTTATGCCGCCTGATAGGTCAGCCGGTATAATCTATCAGGAGATGTTTCTCCCCCGCGAAATAATTTTCAGCAACCCTTGAAGGTCGTTGATCACTCAGAGCAAATACAACAAACGAGGGAAAGATCATGTGCAGAAATATCAAGATGCTCCACAACTTTGAGCCGCCCGTGACTGAGGATGAAATTCGCGCCGCCGCATTACAATATGTGCGCAAGGTGAGCGGTTTTAACAAACCCTCGAAGAATAACGAAGCGGCATTTCTCGCGGCGGTGGACGAAATAACCGCTGCTACCACGCGGCTTCTTGGCTCCCTTGAGAGAAAATCTCCGCTGAAGAACCGTGAAGAAGAAGCGGCGAAGGCACGCCTTCGGTCTGCCCAGCGGTTTCCCAAGTAATGATCATTTCCGTGTTGTGGCGCGTACAATTTTGTAGAACGCTAAAAGGAATCAGGCAGCATAACCCTATGAAAAATTGCAGATATCTCCTGTGGATCGGGCTGATCGTTTTTGTCCTGGTGTTGGGGACCGGTGTGTTTGCCACGTCCTCGCCGTTGGCCCGCGCGCAGGACGACTACACTTATACGGTAGTCGGCGGCGTGGACGAGCCACAGACCTACCCCGATCAGGAGGTAGACGGCATCCGCTTCACTGCGTTGGCGTACCGCTCGTTGTATCCGGGGGGTATGGAGTTCACCGCTACCATCACCCCGCCGGAGGGGGTTACAGTGAGCGGTGCTACCCTGTTTTATACCTTTGCGACGGGAAAGCCGGGGCGTATCCAGGCTGAACGGGGCGAGAACCCCAACGAGTGGATCGCCCGGCCTTACGAGGGACGCGGCTTACCTCCCTGGCACGAGATCGACGTTTATTGGAGCGCACGCACCGGCGATACCCTGACCCAAAGCCAGCCAGTCCATGCCGTGTATTATGATGCGACTCGCCAATGGTTCCGCGCCGAAAGTGAAGATATGCTGGTCTACTGGTACGGAATGCCGGAGGACCTGGGGCGCTATGTGTTGGAAGCGATGGCGCACAACCATGCCCGTTACCTGGAGGGATTCGGCGAGGCGCTGCCTTATCGCCCGATGGCGGTGATCTTCCCGCCGGGGCCGGACTGGAACGAGTACAAGGGTGACAGTTCCATTGACGATACCCAGTTAGGCTTTACTGGAACTATTGTAGGTGAAGCAGGCAGCACGATCCAGCGTGTGCGCACCTTGGAGCCTGCCGAAATCCGCAAGGACTGTCTCTGGAACCCTGAAAATCCCACCGCCGAGTTCCAGATGCAGCAGGCCGCCTCGACTACTACTCATGAGGTCGCCCACCTTTACCAGCAGGAAACAGGCGTGCAGCGCGGCCCTGCCTGGTGGATAGAAGGTCAGGCGATGTTCTTCGAGACATTTGAGGAATATCCAGTACACGAACGCCTGCGTACCCTGGCAAACCTGCGCGGCGGCGATTTGCCGACTTTCCAGGGCGCTGGGCCGGGCGGCGGGGCCTTGACCGCCTCAGAGGACGGCTGCACCCACCTGATCTATGATCTGGGCGCGTCGTTTATGTCTTGGCTGGTTGATACTCACGGCGGCATGGATACCTATCGCGGCGTCGTGGAAGAAATTCGGCACGGCGCGAATCTGGTCCAGGCGCTTGAGACGGTCACCGGACAACCCTTCCTTGATCTCGAAAACGAATGGCGTGCCTTCCTGGGTGTAAGTCCGGTTGCCGCCGATGTGCTTGATCCGGGCCTGACGCTGGGCGCGCCCGCCGAGCCGTTTTTTGCCGAGGGTGACACGGTGATCCTGCCGTCTGCGCCGTTCAGCCAGCCGATTTATACCGAGCCAAAGGTGAGATCAGTGGCGATGGGGGCATGTTTTGCCAGCAGCAAAGTCACCATCCGGCGAGCGGGCCACGATGGCACCGTCAACTGGTACGAAGTGGACTGCACAGGCATGGTCGGCTGGATGAACCAGACCCAGCTTGTCGCGCCGCAGTAGGGATAATTTTGAGGGCTGAATAGGCTGTTCGATCTCTCTTGAACTCCCCTATTCAGCTCTCTTCCTTTTTTTCCGTTCCTCCGATGCTAAAAGGCTGCGCGCCTGCTTCGTCAAAAGACTCCTTGCGGAATTAAGCAAAACTATGTAAAACTTATCATGGTTTTCATAGAAATTACCCTTTGATTGACAAAAGTCTGGACACCGCCGTTTCCTACGTGTTGAGCTTCAATTTTATCTACAATCAAAACCAAAATACTTTTTGCAGGATGCATTCTCTACAATGAAGCTAAAATGCGAGGGCTGAATGTTTCACTGCCGGAGTGTTAGCCATCATCGTACCCCACTCGCCATTCGGGAGCGGCTGAGCCTGACCCCAGCGCAGCAAACCGACTGGCTGGACAAGCGGTTTGGAATCGAAGCCGCCCTTGTTTCGACCTGCAACCGGCTGGAACTCTACGCCTTTCTCCCTGCTGATGAGATTATGGATTTTTTGTGGAACGGGCTGTTAGCGCAATGTGAAATCTCTGCTGCTGATGTGGCTCCCTATGTCGAAGCCTCAACCGGACTGGAAGCCGCTGAACACCTTTTTCGCGTAAGCTGCGGGCTGGAGTCGATGGCACTGGGCGAATCGCAGATTTTGGGGCAGGTGGCTCAGGCTCATGAACTGGCTCAGGCTCACAACACACTGGGCACGGCTCTATCGCTTTTGTTTCGATCCGCCCTTCATGCGGCCAAACGTTCGCGGTCCGAAACCACTATTGGCAGCGGATCAGCCTCGGTAAGTTCATTGGGGATCGCCAGAGCGGAGGAAGCCTGCGGCCCATTGGCAGATCAGAATATCCTGGTTTTAGGGTCGGGCGAAATGGCAGAAGCGGTTGTCAAATCTCTGGTCCAACGTGATGTTCGGCAGATTACAGTGCTTGGTCGTACCGCTGCGAATGCGCGCCGCCTGGCTGACTTGTATCAGGTTGAGGTGCGCCCTATGACCGACCTGAAAGAAGCTTTAGCGAAAGCCGATGTTTTGTTTACCACCTCCGGCGCGCCCTTGACGATCCTGGCCTTTGAAGATGTCGCGCCGATTATGCAGGCACGCCCAGATCGCCCCTTATGCATCATCGACATCGCTGTGCCGCGTGATGTTGATCCGGCAGTGGCGAGCATTCCCCACGTGGATTTGCACAATCTGGATGATTTACAGCTTGTTATCGAAGAAAATCTTCAAGAGCGCCGGGCGAACATTCCGGCTGTCGAGCGTATCATCGAAGAAGAATTGGGTCGGTTTTGGGCCGATTATCAGGCGCGGGCGGTGGTCCCGGTCATCCGATCCTTGCGCGAACACGCCGAAGACCTGCGCCAGTCCGAGTTAGCATGGGCTTATAACCGTCTGCCTCCTGAGAGTGAACATGAGCGCTTTTTGTTTGAGCAGTTCAGCCATCGATTTATGAATAAACTGCTCCATCAACTTACCCAAAATTTGAGAACGAAGGCCGGGCAGGAAGATGGCGCGCTGGTCCTGGCGGTGGCGCGTGAACTGTTCGGATTGGAAGATACAGCCTAAATGACTGCTTTGCGAATCGGCACGCGGCGCAGCGTATTAGCCCTGTGGCAGTCTGATCACGTGCGGGATCAGTTGCAGCTTGTCTATCCCGATCTCATTATCGAACTGGTACACATCACGACGACCGGGGATAGGGTGCTTGATAAACCCTTACCTGAGATCGGCGGCAAAGGGGTGTTTACCCAAGAACTTGAAGCCGCGCTGCGAACGGGAGAAATCGATCTGGCCGTACACAGCCTGAAAGATCTGCCCACGGAGATGCCTTCAGAATTTGCGCTCGCGGCTGTCCTTCAGCGCGGTAATCCGTTTGATGCTTTGGTCAGCCGCGCCGGGTATACGCTGATCACCTTGCCGCAGGGAGCGACGGTAGGCACCAGCAGCCTACGCCGCCGCGCCCAACTGTTGGCATATCGCCCTGATCTCAAAACCGAAACGCTGCGGGGGAATGTAGATACGCGCCTGCGGAAAGCCTATGATCCCGACGGACCCTATGATGCGATTGTTTTGGCCGTTGCCGGATTGGAGCGGCTGAATCGGCACGACGCCATCAGCGAAGTGTTGCATACTGATGTGATGCTGCCCGCGCCGGGGCAGGGGGCTATTACGATCCAGTGCCGGGCCAGCGATGAACAAACACGATCCCTGGTGGTCAAGCTCAATGATTATGCTTCGCAGGCGGCGGTCACGGCGGAACGCGCGTTTTTGCAGCGTCTTGACGCAGGCTGCCGTTTGCCCGTATCGGCGTGGGCGACACTGAGCGGCGAAACGCTGCGTTTGATTGGGCGAGTGAGCGGGCTGGACGGCACGTGCGCAATTACCGTTCGCGGGGAGGCCCCAACCGCAGAAGCCGCCAAACTCGGTGTCCGGCTGGCTGATGAGGCGTCGGCTCAAGGGGCCGCGGAATTGTTAGCTGCCCTACGCGGAGATTATCCGGTATGACGCCGCATTCTCTGGCGGGCAAACGGATTGTGATCACGCGCCCGCCACATAAAACCGAGTCTTTCGCGGCGCAGCTTCGTGATCTGGGGGCCGAGCCGGTTCTGCTTCCTACCATTGAACTTCAGCCACCGGTTGATCCGGCTCCTCTTGACCGGGCATTGTCGAACCTGGCGCGTTACGACTGGCTGATTATCACCAGCGACAGCACCGTGACGCAGTTATGGCGGCGTTTCGAGATATTGGGCATAGATTCGACTCGGCTGGATTGGCCCGCTGTAGCCGTTATTGGTCCTGCCACCCGCAAGACAGTAGAAGCATACGGCGTTCAGGCTGCGCTTATGCCGAGAATTTTTACCGCTGAGGCGCTATTTGAGGCGCTGCATCACAGCGTTGATCTTGACGGCGCTCGCATTTTGCTGCCGCAGGGTAATCTGGCCCGCCCGGTGTTGGCCGATCTGCTGCGTCAGGCCGGGGCCAGCGTCGATCCGGTCGTGGCTTATGAGACGGTTAGACCCACCACGATTCAGTTTTCAGGGGCAGTTGACGCGCTGACATTTACCAGCGCTTCGACGGTAGAAAACTTTGTTGAGATGTTTGATGATCCTCTCTCGGTGGTCGGCAGCGCTTTAGTGGCCTGTATCGGCCCGGTCACGGCAGAAACGGCGCGCGCGTTGGGGCTGCCCGTGCATGTGATCGCTGAGCCGTACACGATTGAAGGGCTGATCGCGGCCCTAAGTCAGGCATTTGAAAGGAAGCCTATCCCATGACGTTTCCCACGGTGCGATTACGCCGCCTGCGTACCACGCCGACGCTGCGGGCAATGGTCCGCGAGACAACGCTCAGCCCGGCTCATTTTGTCTATCCGCTGTTTGTGGTGCATGGGCGTGATGTGCAAGAGGAAATCCCCTCGATGCCGGGCGTTTATCGCCAGTCGGTGGACCGGCTGGCCCGCGAGGTCGAAGAGATTTCAGATTTGCGCATTCCGGCGGTGATTCTGTTTGGCCTGCCCGCGCACAAAGACCCTCTCGGAGAAGAAAACTTTGCCGCCAATGGCATCATCCAGCAGGCGATCCGGGCCATCAAACAGGCGAATCCTGATCTGCTGGTGATCACTGACGTGTGCATGTGTGAGTACACCGATCACGGACACTGCGGAATTGTGCACGAGGGCCAGATTCTTAACGATGAGACGCTCGATATTTTGGGTAAAGTCGCCGTATCTCACGCGGCGGCGGGCGCGGATGTGGTCGCGCCCAGCGGCATGATAGACGGCATGGTTCGGGCGATCCGCCAGGCGCTTGACCGCGCGGATTTTAAACAAATCAGTATTCTTTCCTACGCGATCAAATATGCCAGCAGTTTTTATGGACCCTTCCGCGAGGCTGTACAAAGCGCTCCGGCTTTTGGGGATCGCCGCACACACCAGATGGACCCGGCCAATGTCCGCGAAGCCTTACGCGAAGCGCAGCTTGACGTGGATGAGGGGGCCGATATGTTGATGGTCAAGCCTGCATTAGCCTATCTCGATGTGATTCAGCGGGTGCGTGATCGTTTTGATCTGCCCATCGCAGCTTATAACGTCAGCGGCGAATACAGCATGATCAAAGCGGCGGCGGCGCAAGGTTGGCTGGACGAGCGCCGAGTGGTTCTGGAAACGCTCACCGCGATCCGCCGCGCCGGGGCAGATATAATTCTGACCTATCACGCCAAAGATGCGGCGCGCTGGTTAATGGCGACGGAGTAGGCATAGAAATCTGGTGCAGGAACTATTTATATTGCGTGCTGAAAGGCGTTTAAGACCCCATGACGGATGCTGATCGTTTTTTGCGGGCGTGCCGCCGCGAGCCGGTGGATGTGACTCCGATCTGGCTCATGCGCCAGGCCGGGCGTTACATGGCCGAGTATCGCGCCCTTCGCGCCCGCCACAGCCTGTTAGACGTGATCCGCACCCCCGAACTGGCCTGCGAGATTACTTTGCAGCCGATCAATGCTTTTAACCTGGATGCGGCGATCCTCTTTGCGGATATTCTCCCGATCCTGATCGGCATGGGGCTAAACCTGGAATTTGTGGAGGGCGAAGGGCCGGTAATTACTAATCCCATAAGCTCGCCCGCCGACGTGGACGCGCTCATCGTCCCGCCCATTGAGGAAAACTTGCCCTTTACCCTTGAAGCGATCCGGTTGGTGCGGCGCGAGTTGGACGGCAAAATTCCGCTGATCGGTTTTTCCGGTGCGCCGTTCACTCTGGCGAGTTATGCCATTGAGGGCGGCGGCTCGAAGAATCACATTAAGGTCAAGCGGTTTATGCATTCTCAGCCCGACGCCTGGGATCGTTTGATGGATAAACTGGCGCAGACCGTCGGGGATTATCTGGTGGCGCAGGTCAAAGCGGGCGCGCAGGTGTTACAAGTGTTTGACACCTGGGCGGGCGTATTGTCACCGTGCGATTATCGTGAAAAGGCGCTGCCCTACGTGCAGCGGGTGATAGAACGGGCCAAAAGCACCGGGGTCCCGGTGATCTACTTCGGCGCTGATCTCAATGGGCTGCTGCCGCTGGTCCGAGAGACAGGAGCCGACGTGATCGGCGTGGACTGGCGCATCGAGATCGATCACGCCTGGGATCAACTTGGGCCGAATGTAGCAGTGCAGGGTAATCTCGATCCAACGCTTCTTTTCGCCCCCTGGGATCAACTTCAGCGCAATGTAGACAATGTTTTGGCGCGAACCACCGGGCGACCCGGCCATATCTTCAACCTGGGACACGGTGTTCTGCCCGAAACGCCAGTGGATCATATCCGGCGGTTGGTGGATTATGTGCATGAGCGCAGTGATAATAGTGGGGGGTCATGAAAACCGAACGTTCTTCCGAACTGTATGCTCAGGCTCTCCAGGTAATGCCGGGAGGGGTCAGTTCACCGGTGCGCGCGTTTCGTGGGGTGGGCGGTGATCCCTTGTTTATCGCGCGGGGCGAAGGGCCGTATCTTTATGACGTGGATGGTAATCGGTATGT
>JACRBK010000199.1 GCA_016234525.1 Chloroflexota bacterium | reverse complement strand
GGACCTACCGCGCGATCCGGCGGCGGCGTGCCAGTGGTTAGAAGAACTGCGCGATCTGGGTGTTCCCAGCATCAAACTCTATACCACCTATCGCCCGAATTATTACGCCGATGATGCAGCCCTGCTGCATACCTTCCGCGCCATGCCCGATGATATGCTGGCGATGATTCACTGTGAAAATGATGCTGTTGTGACCGATGCCACCGGGCGGTTGGTGGAGGCTGGCAATACCAGTCGGGCCTATCACGGCCAGGGTCGCCCCCCCGAAGCCGAAGTGGAAGCTGTGCGCCGCGTGATGCATCTGGCGAAGATCACCCGCAGCGCCGTGTATATTGTCCACTGTTCTACGGCGGAATCGATCTGGCAGGTAGCGAAGGCACACGATGCGGGCAACTGGCCGCCAGTCTATTGTGAAACCTGCCCCCAGTATTTCTGGCTGGACGACAGCCGGTACAGCGATCCTCAGGCCGAGCATTTTATTTTGCAGCCGCCGCTGCGCCCCAAAGCCTGGGCGGTGGATCTGCTCAAAGTCTGGCCGGTACTCAGCGCGGTATCGACCGATCACTGCGATTATACGCTGGCCCAAAAGCAAGAATTTGACGAATTTATCAAAACGCCGGGCGGGCTGCCAGGGTTAGAAACTTCTTTCGCGCTGACCTATACCTTTGCGGTTCATCTGGCGCAGCAACGCAAGATCGCGGGCGAAGATGTGCAGCCACTCACCTTGACAGAACTGGCCCGCCTGATGTCTACCGATTCGGCGTGTCTGTTTGGTTTGTATCCGCAGAAGGGCGTGATTTTGCCTGGTAGTGATGCCGATCTTTTGATCTATGACCCTGCACCGGAGGTCACGATTCGTGCCCAGCAGATGCACACCATCGGCGGTTATACCCCCTATGAGGGGATCATCGTAAAAGGTCGGGTGCGTACCGTCTTGAGCCGGGGAAACGTGTTGGTTCATGACGGCCAATTCAGCGGCGAACCGGGGCGCGGGCAGTTTTTGCGCGGAAAGCCGTTTGTACCCCTCGCGTAAATACTAAAAAAAGGGGTCACATCCTGCTATTGGCGTGATATACTTGTGTGTCCACCAACTTGGGTTGGTGCAACTATCGTAAGGTCTGGTTTGGCTCCATGTGGGAGCTAGTGTGTAGTCGGAATAGGAGATTCTAAAAAATGCGCAGTTTTTCTGGACGCGACATTCTCTCGTTAAAAGATTTTGATCGTCATGAGTATTTCCGCGTGTTCGAGATCGCGGAACGGCTGGAACCCTATGCCCGCGACCGCCGCAACGGGGACCTGCTCAAAGAAAAGACGCTGGTGACGGCGTTTTATCAGCCCAGCACGCGCACCCGTCTGGCGACCGAAGCCGCGATGCACCGCCTCGGTGGGCATGTGACCGGCTTCTCCGATGCGAAGATGACCCGCGCGGGTGACTTCTACCAGGAAGGTATTCAGGACACCGTCAAAATGTTGGAATATTATGGTGACGTTATCGCGATGCGTCACTTCCAGCAGGGCGCGCCCCACGAAGCCGCCATGCATTCCAGCGTTCCGGTGATCAACTGCGGCGATGGCTGGGGCGAACACCCCACTCAAATTTTGACCGACACCTTCACCATTTGGCGCCAGCGCGGCACCCTCGACGGTCTGACCTGGGTTATGATCGGTGATATGCGGATGCGTACCATGCACAGCCTGAGTTATGCGCTGAGCAAATTTGACTCTAAAGTCTACGTAATCGCTCCCGACGAAATGTACTTCCTGCCGGAATTCGAAAAAGAAGCGCGCGATATGGGCTTCAATTTCACCCGCAAGGAACACATCGAGCAGGTGATCGGCGAAGCGGATATTGTGTATATGGAACCGGTAGTTCAGCCCGACTACACCAAGTCCCGCGAAGAAGTTAAAGATGACAAGGGCCGTACTCCGCCAAACTATCAAGTGACGAAGAAGCTGCTCTTCGAAAAAGCGAAGAGTGATGCGATTGTGCTGCATTCGCTGCCCCGTCAGGACGAACTGAGCCAGGACGTAGACAACACTCGCTTCCAGCGTTATTGGGTCGAAGCCTATAACGGCGTGCTGGTGCGTATGTCGCTGCTGGCCTTGATCTTGGGCGCGATGGAATAAGGTTGAACCCGATGAGGCAGGGTGATTAGCCGCTCTGCCTCACCAAATCATCTGTAAGGCATTTTAGAAGGTAGTATTTCAGAGCGTAGAAGAGGATTATTTTATGCAAACCTATCTTGCTGGTCGTGACATGATCACGCCTGACGAGTGGACAGACGACGAAGTTAACACGATTTTTGAGGTCGCATTCGACCTCAAACGCAAACGCGCCCTGGGTGAATCTCATGCCCTGCTGCGTGACAAAGTATTGGCGATGATGTTCTTCTTTTCCAGCACGCGCACTCGTATCAGTTTCGAAGCGGGTATGGCGCAGTTGGGCGGTCATGCGCAGTTCATTGAAAGCCGCACCACGCAGATTTCGCACGGTGACACCGCCAAAGAAATCGGTGAGATTGTCGGGCGTTATTGCGACGGGATCGCGATCCGCCAGGTCGATTGGGGCGTAGGCAATGCGTATATCCGCGATGTGGCAAAATACAGCCGCGTGCCGGTATTGAATATGCAGTGCGATTGGTATCACCCGTTTCAGGCGTTAGCCGATATGATGACGGTTTTTGAAACCTTTGGGCGTGATGTGCGGGGCAAGACCCTTAATATGTCGTGGGCCTATGCGTCCAGCTATCAGAAACCTCTCTCGGTTCCGCAAAGCCTGATCACCCTGGCGACTCGTTTTGGCATGAATGTCCGCCTGACTCGCCCGCCGGAATTTAAGCTGATGCCAGAGATTGAAGAACTGGCCCGCGCGAACGCGAAAAAGTCCGGCGGCAGTTTTGAGGTGATGGATAACTTCGACGCTGGCTTTACGGGTGCGGACGTGGTGTATCCCAAGAGTTGGGGCGCGACCATGACCACCACCGACATGGAAGAATCAGGCCGCATTGCCAAGAAATATACCGATTGGATTGCCGACGAACGCCGGATGGCCCTGGCGAATCCCACCGCGATTTATATGCACTGCCTGCCTGCTGATCGGAATATCGAAGTAACCGATGCTGTGATCGATGGCCCGCAGAGCGCCGCTTATGATGAAGCCGAAAACCGTCTGCATGTCCAGAAGGCGGTTATGGCGCTGACGATGCGCTAAGGATTTGATCGAGCGCGTAAATTTGGGATCGCGTGTGTATTGATTTGAAAAGCCGATCAACCACGTATGATAGGGGGATCGGCTTTCCTATCCCAAATTATTGGCTGGCAAAAAAACTTAAATGAGACCGTACTATTCAAAATAGACTAAAAGAGGAAAAACAGACTATGCCATCAGCAAAAACTGCCGTAATCGCCATTGGCGGCAATTCACTTATTCTAGACAAGACCAAACAGGCCGTTGAATACCAGTGGCAGGCCGTTTATGAAACGTCCAAACACATTGTCGAAATGATCCGTCAGGGATGGCGCGTGGTCGTCACGCACGGCAATGGTCCCCAGGTCGGATTTATCTTGCGCCGCAACGAGTTAGCCGCGCAGACTGAAGGAATACACACCACCCCGATGGACCTGATCGGGGCGGATACGCAGGGCAGCATTGGGTATATGCTCCAGCAGGCGTTGGATAACCAACTGCGTCTGACGGGCATCCGCCGCGGCGTGGTCACGGTGGTGACACAAGTGCTGGTAGATCGGCATGATCAGGCGTTCGTAAAGCCCGACAAACCAATCGGCGGTTTTATGACTCCTGAGGAAGGTCAAAAGTTTATTGACCAGGGGTGGACGGTGGTTGAGGATGCTGGGCGCGGGTATCGCCGCGTGGTAGCTTCGCCTATGCCGATTGAGATTATCGAACTTGACGCGATTAACACCCTGGTCGAGAAAAATTTTGTCGTGATCTGTACCGGCGGCGGTGGCATTCCGGTCGTTCGCGATGAGAAGGGCAATCTCAAGGGTGTGAATGCGGTCATCGATAAAGATCGCGGAACCAGCCTGTTGGCTGCGGGGTTGAAAGCCGACCTGTTTATGATCTCGACTGGTGTGGCGCAGGTAGCGATCAACTTTGGCACACCAGACCAGAAAAATCTGCTAAAGATGACCCTGACCGAGGCGCGCCAGTATATGGCCGAAGGGCATTTTAAGCCGGGCAGCATGTACCCGAAGATCGAAGCGATTGTGGACTTTATCGAAAAAGGCGGCCCGCAGGCCATCATTACCAATCCCGAAAATATTGGCCGGGCGCTGCGTGGCGAAACCGGCACATTGATTGTGCCAGCCTAACCTCAGGGGGAATGAATGTTCGTTTCTGAACTGCGTTGTGTCATCTGCGGGCGAACCTACCGCCCTGACGAAGTGAAGTACACTTGCCCGGTTTGCGGGCATGTCGGTACACTCGATGTTCTCTACGACTATGACGCGCTGCGCCGCGCCGTGCCGCGTGAAACGATTGAACGTAATCCCGACTCCTCGATCTGGCGCTACCGTTCGCTGCTGCCACTGGCGGCGGATGCCAAAGTTCCGCCTATGATGGTGGGCGGGACGCCGCTTTATCAATCGCCGCGATTAGCGGAACACCTGGGGCTGAATCATGTTTGGGTGAAGGACGACGGGCGCAACCCGACCGGTTCGCTTAAAGACAGGGCGAGTGCCCTGGTAACCGCCCGCGCAATGGCGGAAGGCATTCAGGTGATGACCACGGCTAGCACCGGCAACGCGGCGGCAGCACTGGCCGGATTAACCGCGAGTGTTGGTTTACCGGCGGTGATCTTTGTTCCCGCGTCGGCACCTGAAGCCAAGATCGCGCAGTTACTGATCTACGGCGCGAAAGTGATGCTGGTCCAGGGGAACTACGATGCAGCGTTTGATTTAGCTGTCGCTGCGTCGGAGCGTTACGGGTGGTATAACCGCAATACGGGCATGAATCCCTATACGCTGGAAGGCAAAAAGACCGTCTCCTTCGAAATCGCTGAGCAGTTGAGCTGGCAGGCCCCTGATGTGGTTGTCGTCAGCGTAGGTGATGGCAACATCATCAGCGGGGTGCATAAAGGTTTCCGTGATCTGCTCGAATTGGGCTGGATCAACCGGATGCCGCGTTTGATCGGGGTGCAGGCAGCAGGCAGCGCCGCCTGTTATGATGTTTGGAAGCGCGGCGGCGATCCTGCTACGATGCAGCCAATTAATGCGCAAACCGTCGCCGATAGCATTTCCTCCGACCTGCCGCATGACGGCGTGAAAGCAGTGCGCGCCGTGCGTGAAACGAAGGGCGCGTTTGTGTCTGTGCCGGATCAGGACATTCTGGACGGCATCCCCGTATTGGCGCGGCTGAGCGGCGTGTTTGCCGAACCGGCAGGCGCGGCAGTTTATGCGGGTGTTCGCGCGGCGATGTCAGAGGGGCATGTCCGCCCCGATGAACGAGTCGTTCTGCTCGTGACTGGCAGCGGTCTGAAAGACATTCGCAGCGCCATGCGCGTCGCGGGAGCCGGGTATCCGGTCGTGCCGGATATCGAAGAGGTCGAAAAAATTCGGGCGGCTCTGAATTTGCCGGTCTTTAAATAAAATTCCGGGGTGCTGCTCCCGGCATAATTTACGGATCGGATGTAAAATAGAGTTGGTTCTCGCAGGGTCTTGAGGAGTGGTATGAGCGAAAAACCCGTGATTTCGGTCATTGCGCCTGTGTTTAATGAAGAAGGCAACATTGACGAATTATACCGGCGTGTCGCAGCGGTGATGGATAGTACTGGCGATTCCTGGGAACTGATCATGATCAATGATGGCAGCCGGGATCGATCCGCTGATGAAATGCACGCCGTACACGAGCGCGATCCCCGCGTGCGTGTGGTCAACTTCGCGCGCAATTTTGGTCATTCGAGCGCCGTCACGGCGGGCATGGATCATGCGCGTGGTGATGCAGTCGTGATCATTGATGCCGATCTACAAGACCCTCCCGAAGTGATCCTCGACCTGCTCGCCAAGTGGCGCGAAGGTTATCATGTCGTTTACGCAGTACGTGCCGAGCGGCTGGGCGAAACCTGGTTCAAAAAGACCACCGCCAAGATGTTTTACCGCCTTATTTATCGGATCACCGATGTTCATATCCCGGTAGATACAGGCGATTTTCGCCTGATGGATCGCCAGGTGGTGAACGCAGTGAATACCATGCGCGAACACAACCGTTTTATCCGAGGCATGACCAGTTGGGTGGGCTTCCGGCAGACGGGTGTGGAATATGTGCGGCAGGAACGGAAGATCGGCAAGACCAAGTATACCTTTAAGAAGATGATGCGTTTTGCGATGGATGCTATCACCGGGTTCTCTTATTTCCCGCTCCAGGTAACGATCTATGCCAGTTTGCTGCTGGCGTTGTTGGCGATATTGGCGATCCCGGTGGTGGCGATCTTGCGGCTGTCGGGCAGCGAACTTCAGTTTGAAGGGCAGGCGACCACGTTGGTGGTAGTGCTGCTGGTCAGTTCGTTCCAGTTGTTTTTCTTCTTCATCATGGGGCAGTATGTGGCGCGTATCTATGACGAAGTGCGCCAGCGTCCGTTGTATATCGTGGCTGAAATCTGGGAAGAAAAGCCGGAAACAGGCGCAGCCGGGAGCGGCGCGGTTTCAGGCGCGGAGGGGGCTTTGGGCAGCGGCGCGGCGCGTTGATCGCCGGGCTGCCAGGTTTGAGGAGCGCAGTAGCCATGTCAGATAATCCTCCACCCGGAAGCGCGGATGTAAACCGTGTGCAGGAATACCAGCGCCTTGTCTTAGCCTATGAGGCGTTAGACGAAGAAATTGACGGCCTGCTTGAATTGCATCAAGGAGGCACCGATCACATGTCAGCCAGCGACCTGGACCATTATCGCGAACTGGCGCGTCGTCGTGACGAGATACACAACCAGATCAGGGAACTCGAACAGCAGATCGCGCTGGACGATGAGAATTCTTGATCGTCAAATTTCATGGTAAGGGCAACAGTCCGGCAGTTTTGTACTGCCGGACGCCCAGCATAATCAATGTTATCAGGAGACTCTACTGTGTCAGAAAGAAAATTGATCACCGGCCCGACTTTTGAAGAGATGCTTCACCCGCATTTGATCGATCCTGAAATTCGAGCCAAAGCAAACGAAGCGCGGACCAAAGACCCGCTGGCTTCGATTAACCTTTTTAACATTTCATGGCGCGACTTCAACAATAAAATTCAGTATGTTGTGCTTCCGCCCGAACTCACTGGGGTGGATACACCGATTGCAGTACTCACCAGCATCCACTTTCCCACGCGCAGCCACAAAGTGGGCGCGACATATTCAGTATTGATCGAAAAAGAATTGTTTGGCGAAGTCTCCCCCTGGGAACATACGATGGTCTGGCCCTCGACGGGCAATTATGGCATCGGCGGTGCGTATGTGGCCGGGCGTATGGGCTGCAAAAGTATCGTGATTCTGCCGCAGGGTATGAGCCGCGAACGCTTCGAAATGATCGAGAGCTTCGGCGCGCAGATTATCAAAACGCCTGGTTCCGAAAGCAACGTGAAGGAAATCTACGACAAGACTCACGAACTGAGCGCCGCTGATCCCAAAGCCCGTATCATGAACCAGTTCGAAGTGATGGGTAACTATCGTTTCCATTATTACGTGACCGGCAATACGATCATTGATCTGGCGAAAGAACTCGCGGAGCAGGGCATCGGCAGCGGTAAAGTGTCGGCCTACACTTCGGCGATGGGCAGCGCGGGCACGATTGCCGCCGCCGATCGTCTCAAACAAGAATGGCATGATCACAAGATCGTCGGCCTGGAACCGATCCAATGCCCCACCCTGGCGATCAATGGTTATGGCAGTCACGATATTCAGGGTATCGGTGATAAACACGTCACCTGGATTCACAATGTCAACAATATGGACGCAGTCATGTGCATCGACGACATTGACTGCAAACTCGGTTTGCAGCTTTTCGCCGACGAAGGTGGTCTCAAAGCCCTTTCGGATAAACTCGGTGTTCCGCAGCAAACGGTGGACTATCTCAAAACTCGTGTTGGTATCAGCAGCATCTGCAACATTTACGGGGCCATTAAAGCCGCCAAACACTACGGCTTTGGCAAAGACGATCTCGTTGTTACGATAGCGACGGACGGCCTCGACCGTTATGGCAGTGTGATGCAAGATATGCGTCGCGATTATGGTGTGGTTGATCAGGCCGAAGCGGTGGCCCGCGTGCGCAGCCTGTTCCATGGTCTCAAAACTGACTGGATTTTCGATGGAACGCCTGACAACCGCGCGCGCTGGCACAATCTTAAGTATTACACTTGGGTTGAGCAGCAGGGTAAGTCCGTCGAAGAACTCGACGCGCAGAAAAGTTCCGCCTGGTGGGAAGCCGAACAGCACCGTGTTCAAGACATTAACGCCCGGCTGTTAGAATATCGCGCCACGCAGAAACTCTAGTTTATCTGGAAAGCAGGCTGTGTACCCTGAGGATCGTGTTCTGGTAGGGGTTATCCGGCGTAAGCGCGATCTTGAAAAAGCATTGCGCGAACACTGGTATCGTGTCCCACAAGGGCGCGCTCCTCAGGGGATTCATGCCGAATACGCGGCCTTTTTTCTAAGCCATGCTTTTCACGAGTTGAACGGCGGCATCCATTTTTATGCCCGGCGCACCGGGATAGAACTGGCGCGCCGCCGCGATCTGCTGCCTGAAGAGGTCGATCACGCGCGTGCGGATGAGCTTTATTATAAGTTGCAGCTTGGTGAACTGAGCCGCAAAGACCCTCCGGTTCTCAATCCAACGAAACGCTCTTTTGCATTCATCTATACCACCTGGGATCGGTTTGAGCAGGCGCGCGTGTTGGCCGACCTGTACAGCAATGCCGATGATTTTGTTGACCGGGTGTTTCATGCGTTAGAGCAGGTCGGGGTGCAGTCCCAACGGGTTTGGGAAGCCGAGCGGCTGAGCGATGATGGTGGAGCGCAGTTGCGGGTATTGTGTGAAAAGGGGACCGTGATTGCGTCTACGGCCCCCCAAACTGACTTTGTGATTCCGCTGCCGGTCAGTGATGCCCCCGCCGCTGTAAACCTGAGTGTTGAGGCGATCCTGGAAGCGATCCGGCGGCACGGCGGCCCGCTGATGATCAATGTTCCTGTTGAGGGATAAAATGATTTTGTTGATTATTCATGGAACAGTTGTAACCTGGGAAGATACCAACCAGGTCATTGAAGATGGGGCAGTATTGATCGAAGGAGATGTCATCCGCGCGGTAGGGACATCGGCAGATTTGTTGGCGCGTTATCCACAGGCCGAAAAGTTGGATGCCAAAGGCCAGTTGATTATGCCCGGCAGCATCTGCGCCCACACCCATTTTTATGGCGCATATGCGCGCGGACTGGCGATCCCTGGTCCTGCCCCTAAAAATTTTCCCGAAATATTACAGCGGTTGTGGTGGCCGCTTGATAAAGCATTAGACGAAGAATCCGTGCGTTTTAGCGCACTGGTGTGCCTGGTTGATGCGATCAAACATGGTACAACCACGCTGATCGATCATCATGCCAGTCCTAATTTTATCGGTGGCAGCCTCGATGTTATCGCGGATGCTGTCGATCAAGCTGGGCTGCGCTCTGTGTTGTGTTACGAAGTGACGGACCGCGACGGCTCTGAAAAAGCGCAGGCTGGAATCGCAGAGAATGTGCGTTTTTTGCGCGCCGCCAAAAACCGGGCGCGGGTATCGGCTACCTTTGGATTGCACGCCGGTCTGACTCTCTCCGATCAAACGCTGCGTGATTGTGTCGAGGCGGCTCAAGGGCTGGATACCGGGTTCCATATTCATGTGGCCGAACACGAAGCCGACGAGGAAGACAGCCTGCAAAAATCCGGCGAGCGTGTAGTTCACCGCCTGCACCGGCTGGGAATCCTGGGGCCCAAAACGATTGTGGCCCATGCGGTTCATGTGAATGCAGAAGAACGCGCCATCCTCAAAGACACTGGAACCTGGGTGTCACACCAGCCGCGCTCCAATATGAATAATGCTGTTGGCGCTGCTGCTGTTGATACTATGCTGGCCGAAGGAATGCCGCTAGCGCTGGGGAATGATGGGTTTAGCAACAACATGTGGGCCGAGTGGAAGGCTGCTTATTTTCTGCATAAAGTGGCCCACCGCGATCCCCGGCTGGCGCCGGGCGATGCGATTGCGCGGATGGCGACAGTGCATAATGCGCGGCTGGCCGAAACCTTCTTTCCCGGTCAGACCATTGGGCGGCTGGTTCCGGGCGCTGCCGCTGATATTATCCTGGTGAATTATCACCCCTTTACGCCGCTGACGGCGGGCAACCTGCCCTGGCATATTCTGTTTGGATTTGAAGCCTCGATGGTCACGACGACCATAGTTGCTGGTACAATAGTAATGCATGACAAGCAGGTTTTGACTCTGGATGAAGCTGCAATTGCAGACGCAGCGCGGGATTATGCACCAAAAGTGTGGGACCGGTACAACCATTTTGCCAGACAGGCGTTAAACCTATAGGGGAGGCATAGACCTTTGTCAAACGATCCGAAAGTATTGACGATTGCGGTGTTGGGTGGGACAGGCAAAGAAGGTTCGGGCCTGGTACTGCGGTGGGCCGAAAGCGGCTACCGGGTTTTGATCGGCTCGCGTGATGCGGCGCGTGCTGCGATCAAAGCGGATGAACTCAATACCATATTAGGCGAAGATATTGTGCGTGGTTTGGATAACGTCCAGGCCGCCGCTGAAGCGGACCTGGTCGTGGTTTCGGTTCCGTACACCGCGCATAAAGAAATTATGGAATCGATTAAAGATGTGGTGCAGGGTAAGGTCGTGGTTGATGTTGCGGTTCCACTCAACCCGCCTGCGGTTCGCACCGTCTACATTCCCGAAGGCAAGTCCGCCAGCCTCGAAGCTCAGGCGATTCTGGGAGAGAGAGTAAAACTGGTGGCGGCTTTCCAAAATGTGAGTGCTGTCCATTTGCAAGAATATAAACATGGCGTCAACTGTGACGTTTTGGTGTGTGGTGATGATGCCGACGCCAAAAATGAAATCTTCCAATTGATTGAAGCGATTGAGGGAATGCGCGCGATTGACGCTGGGCCGCTGGCCAATGCAGTCGCAGTTGAGGCGTTGACCCCGGTGCTGTTGTATATCAATAAGCGTTACAAAGTCGTAGGGGCTGGCATTCGCATCACAGGTCTGGAATAACGTGCCTGTTCAAGCAGCTTTAACCCAACTTACCCTGGTAGGGCTGCCGGGGATTCCCAATATTCAGCCAGGGGATGATCTGGCCCGGTTGATTACCGGCAGTCTCGCACAGGCCGATCTGGTGTTAGAAGCGGGTGATATTCTGGTCATCACGTCCAAGTTAGTTTCAAAAGCCGAGGGGCGTTTTGTGGATTTGCGGACGGTGGTACCTTCTGCGCGTGCGGTAGAAGTGGCGCAGCTTACCCGCAAAGACCCGCGTTTGGTTGAATTGATTTTACAAGAATCCAGCGCCATTTCGCGGATGCGCGGCGAAGTGCTCATTGTGCGTCACCGCCTGGGCTTCACCCTGGCTAATGCCGGGATCGATCATTCTAATGTGGGGCGCGATGGCGAAGAGTGGGTGCTGCTGCTGCCCGAAGACCCGGACGAGTCGGCGCAGCATATTCGGCAGGCGATCCACGATTTGACCGGGACCGCGCCGGGCATTGTGATCAGCGACTCGTTTGGGCGGCCTTTCCGTGTCGGTACAGTAGGTACGGCGGTGGGCCTCGCAGGATTACCGGCGGCCTGGGATATGCGCGGCATGACTGACCTGTATGGTCGGGTGCTGCAAGTGACAGTGACCGGTCTGGGCGATGAAATTGCTGCCGCTGCCGGGTTGATCCTGGGGCAGGCGGCGGAAGGGATTCCGGTGGCATTGGTGCGCGGCCTTAAACTACCTGTTGGGGATGGTCATGCCGCCGAGCTGGTTCGCCCAGCCGAACAAGACCTGTATGCCGATCATTTACAGCCGGTCCGTTAAACGGTATGGATGCTGCTGAACTGTTGGAAACGATGCGCACCCGGCGTTCGATCCGCCGTTATGAGGATCGTCCTATCTCTCACGACGTGTTATGCCGTCTGCTAGAAGCCGGGCGCTGGGGACCATCGGCGCACAACCGCCAACCCTGTCGTTTTGCCGTGATCACCGATCCGGCACGGCGTGTCGATCTGGCTCAGGCGATGGGGCGACGCTTCCAGGCAGATTTGCTGGCCGAGGGACTGCCGGTCGAACAGGTTGAAGCGCAGGTCGCCCGCTCGATTGAACGTATCAGCACGGCCCCGGCTTTGATCCTGGCCTGCTTGAGCATGGCAGAGATGGATCAGTATTCTGACGCTGTCCGGCAGCAGTCTGAATATTTGATGGCGGCTCAAAGTGTGGCCCTGGCGGTTCAAAATATACTGTTGATGGCCCATGCTGAAAAATTAGGCGCGTGCTGGCTGTGCGCTCCCCTCTTTTGCCCGGATGTCGTGCGTGAGTCGCTTCATCTTCCGGCAGACTGGCAGGCACAGGCATTATTGACTCTAGGTTATCCGGCAGAGCAGCGGTTCAAAGACCGGGAGCCATTCGAAACCAAAACACTATGGTATTAACATCGAAAAAAGTGGTAGCACTGGCGGGCGGCGTTGGTGGGGCCAAACTGGTCTACGGACTTTCCAAGGTGCTGCCCTTCGATCAACTGGCAATCGTCGGCAATGTCGCCGACGATTTTGGCCTGTATGGGCTGCATATTTCTCCTGACCTCGATACCGTCATGTATACCCTCGCTGGTGTTGCTAATCCTGCGACCGGGTGGGGATTGGCGGGCGATTCCTGGCAGATGTTGGATATGCTAAGCCGTTATGGGGAAGATGCCTGGTTCCGGCTGGGAGATCGTGATCTGGCAACTCATTTGCTGCGATCTCATTGGTTAGCCGAAGGGATCACGCTCACGGAGATCACGGCCCGGCTGATGCGCGGGTTAGGATCACCGTTTCGCCTGCTGCCTGTCACCGACGATCCTTTATCTACCATTGTAGATACCGTCGAGCATGGCGCGCTGGACTTTCAGGAATATTTTGTGCGCCATCGCTGGCTGCCCACGGTTAAAAAAGTATGGTTTCGCGGGGCTGAACAAGCGAGAATGACCGGGGCCGTTGCTGAAGCGCTACGCACCGCCGATCTGATTATTTTCTGCCCATCCAACCCGGTGTTGTCGATCCAGCCAGTACTGGCGGTTCCTGGGGTCCGCGAGGCGATTGAACGGCGGCGAGGGATTTGCATCGCGGTCAGCCCGTTTGTGGGCGGAAAAGCGGTTAAAGGTCCGGCGTCTAAGATGATGCCGGAGTTAGGGTTAGAGATTACCCCGCGCGGCCTGCTGCAATATTATGCCGGGCTGCTCGATGGTTTGGTGATTGATGAGTCCGATCAACAAGAACGACCTGTAGAGGGTGCTGCTGTATTGTTAACGAAGACCTTGATGCAAACGGATGAAGATAAAATACGTCTGGCGGATGTAATTTTAGAGTGGAGTGGGAGTATACGAGGATGAGTGTCTGGGCAATTGTTCCTATCAAGCCGCTGAGCAAGGCCAAAAGCCGTCTGGCGGATGTGTTGACGCCAGAACAACGTGAACGCCTGGCAACGGAACTACTGCTGCGCACAGTGCGTCTGCTGCTGCCGTTAACCTCTATCCAGGGGGTACTGGTGATCAGCCGCGATACGAAGGCTCTGGCAATGGTGCGCGAACTAGGCGCGCAAACCGTGCAGGAAAGCGGCCCGCCTGAGCTGAATAAAGCGCTGCTGCGCGCCACACAGGTCCTCAGAACGCGCGGGTCCGAAAGTGTGCTGGTGGTTCCGTCCGATATGCCGCTGCTTTCGGGGCAAGATATTGACAATGTTGTAGAATTAGGCCGTTATCAAAAATCGGTGGTGATCGCGCCGGACTGGCATGAGCAGGGAACCAATCTGCTGTTGGTGCGGCCTCCAGGATTAATCCCCTATCATTTTGGGGAAAACAGCTTTACCGAACACCAACGTTTGGTCAAAGAAGCTGATGCTGGTCTGTTGATCTACCGTTCTGAGCGCGTAAGCCTGGACCTGGACACGGCCAGTGATTTGCGGTGGTACCATCAGTTAGCGCAGGTGTTAGACGAACCTGTAATCCAGTACGGCCAGCGCGAAGAACTGCTGCTGGTGGATGATCCGCAGCCGGGCGGATAACCGGCTGAATCTGTCCGTCAATGACTTTATAGGGGCGCGGATTGCCGCGCCCGGTAAATTTACGGATAGACTTGTATATTGTTTTCTTTGGAGGAATAGAGACGATGCCTGATCGAGTTGCCCTTTATTTGCAAGATGCCCATCCATTATCCGAGGCAATTGGTTATGTGCAGTACGCCGAAGATCGCGGTTTTGAGGCCGTTTGGCAGGCCGAAAGCCGCCTGGTGCGTGATGCGATTGTACCAATGGCCGCTTATGCGGCGACCACCAAACGGATCAAAATTGGGTCTGGTGTGATCAATAACTGGACGCGCAATGTGGCCCTGACGGCGGCGACTTTTCTCACCCTGGATGATCTCGCCCCCAACCGAATTTTGTTGGGGATCGGCGCGTGGTGGGATCCGTTAGCCAAGAATGTCGGGATTGAACGCTCTAAACCGCTGCTGGCGATGCGCGAACATGTCACCGTCGTGCGCGATCTGCTGGCAATGCGTAACGTCACTTTTCACGGCGAGTTTGTGAATGTGACTGGGATCGAGCTTGATATTGTGCATGGCCGCCGCGAGCCGCGCAACGTGCCGATCTATATTGGCGCGACCGGGCCGAAAATGATGACGATGGCTGGCGAGATTGCTGACGGCGCGCTGCTGAACTATCTGGTATCGCCCGCCTATAATGTTAACGCGCTGGAGCAGTTAGCCCAGGGCGCGAAACTGGTCGGGCGCACGATTGACGAAATTGATCGCCCGCAGTTGGTGGTATGCTCAGTAGATCGCAACCGCAAACGCGCCCTGGATAATGCGCGTAAATTGGTGACACAGTATCTCGGCCAACAGCCGCATATCATGAAAGCCAGCGGTGTCAGTTCGGCCCTACTGGACGAAATTCATCAGGTTCTCACCTGGCCCGCCACCGAAGAACAGATCGAACGGGCCATGGAACTGGTCCCGGATGATGTAGTACAGTTGATCACCGCATCCGGTACGCCGGAAGAAGTACGCGCGAAAGTGCGCGAGTATGTGTCGGCGGGCTGCACCTGCCCGGTGTTGTACCCGTTGGGCGACGATGTGCGGCTGATGATTGATACCTTTGCGCAAGGTTATTCGGCTTCCTAACCCGGTAGGATTCGAGAGCGTATGACCGATTCACAGCATTCTGATTCACATGATCCGCAGTCTCCGCAAGCTACCGATGGACGGCACGACCAGCAGCCCAGTTCGCGCTGGTGTTTTGTGTGCGGCGTAGAGAATGTGTGCGGGCTGCAAATTCGTTTTTTTAACGATGGCCATCACCGTTCGCGGGCGCGTTTGACCCTGGGCACTCAATATCAGAGTTATCCCGGTGTCGCACACGGCGGAATTTTGGCGACAATCCTTGATGAGACGATGGGCCGCGCGATTTTGGCGGAAGAAGGAATAGATACCATCCATAACGCGCGCTTTATGTTCACCGCCCAAATGCAGATTCGGTATCGTAGACCTGTGCCGCTTAATCAGGAAATCGAAGTGCGCGGGTGGGTAGACGAGGATCGGGGGCGTAAGGTTCAGGTCAGCGGTGAGATTGTGCTGGCCGATGGCACCGTCGCTGTTGAAGCGTCCGGCACCCTGGTGAGTATCCCCGCCGAACATGTAGATCAGATGCTTTCTCAAGATGTAGGCTGGAAGGTCTATCCCTGACGTGTGGACCAAATCTTGGTTAGAAAGGGTCAGCCGCCACCGGTTCGGGGCAGGGCTGGCCCTTTCTTGTACCCTGGTCACGATCTATTACCTCGCGCTGAGTCTGTCTGCCAGCCGCGATCCGCTCATTATGCCCCTCGACGATACCTATATCCATTTTCAGTATGCGCGGCAGTGGGCGCACGGCGAGCCGCTGGTTTATAACCCTGGCGATCCGGCGACATCAGGCGGGACGAGCCTGCTTTACCCGCTGCTGCTGGCTTTGGGTTATCTGGTTGGGTTTAGCGGGTGGTCGCTGGCTTATTGGGCGTTAGCTATTGGCGTGATCTGTTTTATAGGATCGTCCTGGCTGGTGTATCGCATCGGGTGTTACAGCCCG
>JACRBK010000035.1 GCA_016234525.1 Chloroflexota bacterium | reverse complement strand
TATTACACCGATGAGCGGATCGCCGTCAGCGCGGCGTTAAAACAGGCGCTCGAAGCCAACCGTCTGCCGCCATTTGAAGTTGTTCATAACGGTATTGACCCGGCAACTTTTAATGTCTCCGATGTAGGAATCGAAATTCTGCGACGGCGCTTCCGGCTGAATGGGCGGCGGGTGATCCTGTTCGGCGGGCGGCTCAGCCACCAAAAAGGCGACCAACAGCTTCTCGCGGCGCTGCGCAGAATCAAACGCAGTGTGCCTGATGTGGCGCTGCTGGTATTGTCGCCCGCGACCGATTATGTCCACCGCATGATCGCCGAGAATCCTGATCTGGCAAATGAGATCGTGTTGGGCGGCTGGCTGCATGGCGCGGAACTGGCGAGCGCTTACCGGCTGGCGGATGCCGTCGCGGTGCCGTCGGTGTGCTTCGATTCGTTCCCCACCATCAACCTCGAAGCGATGGCCGCCGGAACGCCCCCAGTGACGACGTGTTTCGGCGGCGCTCCCGAAGCGGTGATCGATGGCGAAACGGGTTTTGTGGTCAACCCGTATAATACCGAGGCGTTGGCCGACCGGCTCACACGCCTGTTGACGGATGAACCGCTGCGCCGCCGCCTGTCTGAAGCCGGAAAAAACCACATCCGCCAATGTTTTACGCTGACTCATCAGGTCGAGGCGACGCTGGCGGTATACGAACGCGCCCTCGCCAAACAGCACAGCCGCAAGGAATACTAACCCAGTAACCAGCCGTACTCAGGGTAATCCGATTATGAAATTATTGGTGATCGTTTCATCGTTAGACCTGACTCAACCGTTCAGCGCCACACCCGCCTGGTGGCAGTTGTTGAAGGCGCTGTACGAAGTCGGCGTCGATGTGGTCGCCGCACCTTATCAGGGACCGGCGATTGAGTCTCCCTGGTGGCGAGCCGCCGCCAACCCGGCGCAGCGCGAGGGCGATCTCTTTAAATGGCTGCGCGATCAATGGCGGCGTGTCGGCGGCGTGAAACAAACGCAGGCCAGCGGAAAACAGATCGAGACGGAAGGACTGGCGGACAAATTGGTACGACGCACCGCGCAAACGTTGATCGCCCCCCGCTGGCAGCGTCATGTAGATCGAATTTTGACCAAACAGCCCGATATTGACGCCGTGTTAGTGATCACCGTCCCACTTAACCAGTTGGGCGGATTGGCCGAACATGTCATCACGCGCCACCACAAGCCGGTTTTTTTTTATGATGGTGATGTTCCCGCTAGCCTGCCCAACTTTATGGGTTTTGCCACCGGATTCCGTATTTACCAGGGCGCGGATTTGTCAGAATATACGGCGTTTATCTCCAACAGCGAGGGCGGCAAAAAAGGGCTGCTCGATCTTGGCGCGCGGGCAGTCCACACGTTGTTTTATGGTGCAGACGAAGATTTATTCAGCCCGCTGGATGTGGCGCAAGACCTCGACGCTTTTTTTTATGGACATGGGCGCGAATACCGGGCTGAATGGATCGATGCGATGATCCGCGAACCCAGCCAACACATGCCAGAGGCGCGTTTTGCCGTGCGTGGTACTCACCTGGGCGATCTGGGGCGCGCGGAGATGCTCCCTTATTTGTCGTTTAGCAAACTGCGCGAATATGCCTGCCGCAGCAAAATTAATCTGGTGATCACACGCAAGGCGCACGCCTCAGTGTTTGCCTCGTCCAGTTCGCGCCCGTTTGAGCTAGCTTCGATGGGCGCGTGTATGGTGTGCAACCCGTATGAAGGTCTGGAAACGTGGTTCGAGCCGGAAAAAGAATTGATCATCGTCCACAGCGCCGCCGAAGCTATCGAGCGCTATCGCTGGCTGCTTAGCCACGACGACGCCCGCCGCCCGATGGGGCAGGCCGCTCGCGCCCGGTTCCTGAATGAACATACTTTTCGCCACCGTGCCCGACAGTTAGTGACGATCATGGAGAGTTACTTATGAGCGAATCCTCTCCCCCTTCGCACGATGTCACGCCGCCAGAGGCGCTGATCTCTACCGGAGCGCTGCGGATGGCGCTCGATACGCCCTGGCGCGTGCGGCTGGAAATCCGCCGCCTGTTAAGCTGGCCCGGAACGCGGTTGATCTTCGCCCTGGCAGGAGTGCCTTGGGGACGCGGATGGAAGTTCTACGGCGTGCCGATTCTGCAAAAACACCGCCGCAGCACACTGAGCATCGGTGATGCGCTCTCCCTGCGTTCGATTCCGCAAAGCAACGCGCTGGGGCCGTTTCACCCGGTGATCCTGACCACACGGCGGCCCAGCGCGCAGCTGATCATTGGGCGAGGCTTCGGCATGACGGGCGGGACGATCTGCGCCGAAGAGAGCATTACGATAGGCGATGATGTGTGGGTGGGCGGCAACTGTACCATCACCGATACCGACTTTCACCCGCTGGACCTGGATGTCCGGCTGGCCCGTCCTTTAGACGGCGCCACCGCTCCAGTGGTGATCGAAGATGGGGTATTTATCGGGATGCAGTCGCTCATTTTGAAGGGCGTTCGGATCGGCGCGCGCAGTGTGATCGGGGCGGGGAGTGTCGTTACCCGCGATATTCCGCCCGGTGTGATCGCGGCAGGAAACCCTGCGCGAGTCATACGACCTGTACAAAAATAAATTTATGGGTTGTGTCTTGTTGTTTTTCGGTTATAGTTAAGCACGTTCAATCGAGCTTCGGGACACAGCGATGATATTTCTCGCATATTTGTTATTGGCAGCCATTTTGCTTGGAGCGGGGACGCTGACAGCCTCGTTCTTGCCCACGCGCGGCGCGCGGATCGGGCTGGGCGCGGTGGTATTTCTAGCGGTCGTCGTAGACAGCACCTGGTTTGCTGCCCCGCTGGTTAACTGGTCGCCCGCCCTGGCTGATCGCGCCTGGGCCGGTGCTTTAGCACTGATCAGCGTGAGTGCGCTGTTAGCGGCTACCTATTACCGCCGCCGCCCCACTCTGCCCGCCTGGACCTGGCCGAGCCAACACGATCTGGCCGTTTTGATGGTCGTGGTCGCACTGTTCGGTGCGGTTGTACTCGTGCTGCCCGTCCCGCTCGATACAGATGCGCAAGGATTTGGACAATTGGCGCTGGCGCTGCGCGACGGTCACGACTATACCACGCTCGCGCCCTGGTTCCCTGAGATCGATTACCTCTACTCCCCCGGTTATATTGGACTGGTGGCGCACTTGAGCGCCCGATTTGATCCCGGCATCCATTCGGTACAGTTGGTCTTGAGCGCCGTGATCGCCCTGCTGTTCGTCTGGACCGCGTATGACCTGGGCCACGAGATCGAAGGGCCGCGCACTGGGCGCGCGATGCTGCTGGCGGCGCTGATCGGTGCCGGGCTGATCACCGCGTTCATGGATTCACACTATACCGCGCTGTTGGCGCTGCTGTTTTCGCTGGGTTTTATCACTTTCATCACGCGCTTTTTAACGACGTGGCGGTGGACCAGTGTCTTGTTCGCGGCGATCTGCCTGGCGGGAGTCCCGCTCAGCCAGCCGGATGTGACCATCGCGCTGATGATCGGGTATGCACCCTGGCTAATCGTGATCTGGTTGAGCAAACCCCGCCCGAACCTGAGCGCGTGGTTGATCCTGGTAGTGATTATTCCCCTGGTGGCGTTGGGCATCGTCGCCCCCTGGCTGACCAGCCTGAATGACCTGTTAGGATCAGACATCGAATCGCCGTTCAAAATTGCGTCCTCTCACTGGCGCACGCTGACGATCATGCACGGCGGGGTGATAGTAATCCTGGCCGCGCTCGGTGCGATCTTCACCCTGCGCAAACGCCACCCGATCACCCTGTGGATGCTCGTCTGGGTGGCGGCGATTGTGGAATTTTCTACCCTGGGCCTGCTCGAAAAAAACTTTCCGAATCAAATGGAACCGCTGCTGAAGTATGATTATCCGTTCAGCATGGCGTGGCACGGGCCAATTATCCCCTATTTGATTCTGGGCGGCGCGGGGTTGGTCTGGTTAGCGGATCGTATGGGCGGCGAGCAGTTTGATCGGTGGGCCGGACGGCTGGCGATTCCACTGTCAGGGCTGGCAATGGCTGGAATCGCTGCTGGGGTATGGTTCGTTGATCCGCTGCTGGAACAGAGCAAAGAGCAAGGCGTGAAGGTTTATGGCGCTTTTTCGTCTGCTGCGGATGTGGAAGCCATGCGCTGGCTGCGGGATAACACCCCATCAGACGCGCTGATCCTCAATCATCCGGGACCGCATGAGGGAGATTGGGTTCCCGTGATCAGCGAGCGCGAGACGGTCTACTTTCGCCCACAGCCATTTTTCCGCGATACGACCCTGGTAGAAGAACGACAAAACAGGCTGCGTGATTTCTGGCGCGATCCAGCCGATCCCAGTAATGCCGAGGTGTTGATCCAAGCCGGGGTAAATTATGTGCTGGTCCCGCAAATTTTCGGTGATTCGACACGATTTGCCGATATGCTGCGCTGGCGATCTCCGATAGACGAAGCAGCTTCCTACCTGGAAAGCCCGGTCAGCGCCGCGCCCTATTTGCGGCTGGTGCATGAAAACGACGGCGCACAGGTCTACGAAGTGATCACCCCCTGACAAAGATGAAGTCCCGCCTGCGAACCTGAATAGACGGGACTTCTTAGGATGATGCGCGCCGCTATCAGCCAATAAAGGCTGCTGCTCCTCAATTGTATCGCATTATCCCCTACCGATGTCAAATTTTATGATCTATGTCAGTTGGCGTTACTGGTGAAATCATGTACAATGAAGGTCGGTAAGCGATTGGGTCGCTTCAATTGCGTGTATCACCGGTAACAGTCTAGTGTTCCAAAGGGGGCTATTATGCAACCAACCCATCCGCCCCGACTGGCTCCTGAGGAGGAGTTTTCCGACGAGCCTAAATCGGTAGACATCATTAAGGTATCGGCTCGGTCACGCTCAACTGCCGTCGCCGGCGCTATTGCCGGAGTCGTGCGCGAGCATAATCGTGCAGAAGTACAGGCTATTGGAGCCGGGGCAGTGAACCAGGCTATCAAAGCTGTCGCTATTGCGCGCGGGTACTTGCTGGACGATAAGATAGACGTGGTGGTGGTCCCGTTTTTCACCGAGGTTATTATTGATGACCAGGAACGTACAGCCGTGCGTATGGTCGTTGAACCCCGGTAACGGAATAACGCCGTTTTGAAACATTGGGTATACTCCATCCGGCGTGGCCTTTGATCTGCCTAACGTCAAAGGCCATTTGTATTTACACTGCTGGAAGGTGCTATGCCCACAATAAACCGACGTTTTGCCCCGGTGGTGTTTGCCGTGCTGGCGCTGGCTGCTGTGTATGCTGCGACGCTGCAAATACAGATCAGCGGCAGCTTCAACGAAGACTCTCCTGACAGCATCCTCAAAAACGAGTACATTAAAGATGTGTCTGAAATCCAGGTGGCGCTGAATACCTGGGGGACCATCCACCATACCGGCTATCCCCTGTTCGCTATGCTCGGCAACCTGTTCACCACGCCCTTACGCGCGCTGGGACTCGAACCTGCCGCCGCCGCCAGCCTGTATGCAGCCGCCTGGGGAGTGATCATGCTCGGTTGTTTTGGACTGCTGATCGGGCGGCTGACCGGGCGCATGTGGTTGGGCGGGGCCAGTATGATTTTGCTCGGTGTGGCGCGTTCGATCTGGCTGCACCATATAATTGCGGAAGTCTACAGCATGAGCCTGGCGATTACAGCCTTGATGCTGCTGATCGCCCTGTGGCCTGCTCCCTGGCAGGGGACATGGAGCGCCCGGCGGCGTGTGTTGTGGCTGGCGCTGCTAGGCGGGATCGGCGTGGCGCATCACCGGGCGGTGGTCTTTGTCGCGCCGGGATTGCTGCTGGCGATCTGGCCATACCTACGCGCGAATCACGGCCTCAACCGGCGCACGATATTTCAGGCGCTCGGACTGGGATTACTCGGCTTCTTACCTTATATCTATTTACCGCTGCGCGAACAACA
The DNA here is from genome assembly GCA_016234525.1 of Chloroflexota bacterium. Classification (GTDB taxonomy): domain Bacteria; phylum Chloroflexota; class Anaerolineae; order Aggregatilineales; family Aggregatilineaceae; genus JACRBK01. The sequence continues at coordinate 9,329 of JACRBK010000035.1, read as the reverse complement.
GGGCGGAGACTGGGTGTATGGCGAGCCGGGAACACTGCGCGGATTCTGGATCGAATTTTCGGGCAAAGAAGCTGAACGACTGGTCAAACCTCCGGCGGATGCGGCGGCACTGTGGGACAACCTGACCAACGTCTGGACGATTTTAGTCCATGAACTGACGCTGCCCGGCCTGTTGATCAGCCTGATCGCGTTAGGATTAGCGCTGACGGTTTCACCCCACAACCGCGCCGCGCGCATTGTGACACTGGGAGCTGCCGGGCCGACGCTGTTTGCCATCTATTATCATACGGCGGTGCTGCCCCAGGCCGTTCTGATGCCCACCCTGTTGGCGCTGGTTTTTGGCGTGGCGCTCACGGCGGATTGGATCATGGGCATTTATGCTCCGGTAGATCAAAAGCAGAGAGCTGCAAGCAAAAAGCGAAAAACTCCGCCCCCTGAGTCCCTGACTCTCAGGGCGAGAGCCAGACAGTATCGCCCGGAAGTTATTTTACTCACTGGGATCCTGCTGTGGGCAGGCGTATTGATCGCGTGGCATTATAGTTATATCCATACGCTGGTGACAGAACCAACCGGGCAGCAGACCATTGACAGGCTGCGCGATCTGCCGCGTGACGGCAAGACTGCTGTGATGTTTCCCTGGGGGCCACGCTATGCGGCGGCGGCTTATTCACAGTTGGTTTCCGGAGACAACAAAGACCTGCTGATTGTGGATCATAAGGGTAATTATCCTCAACTGCTAGCGGATGGCTATAAACTCTATACTGAGCCAGAGACGTTTTACACGTATACCCCCCCCTGGCCGAGTGCTTATGGCGCGCCTTCGGATTGGTGGATCACCCGGCTCGGTACGCTGTCGCTCACATCGGCAGCGCCTGGTTTTGTGCAGCTTCTCAATACCCCCTGGCTGGCTGATCCTGACAGCCCGCCCGGTACACCCGTGGTCTACGGCATCGAACGGCACTCTGCGTGGTTAACCTGCGATGCTGATCACATTTACTTGCATGTGCTGTGGAGCGCCGACAGTATCCCCACTGCCGATCCGAGCATTTTTGTTCATCTGACAGGCGACGAACCCGCGCCTAACCCGGTCAATGCCGATACACGCTACCCGGTGTATGGGCTGTACCCATTTACGCGCTGGTCCCCTGGCGAATTAGTGCGCGATGATTTTGTTCTGCCGCGCCAACCCGACAAAACGTTGGTGCGCTTTGGACTGTATGAACAGGATGCAGCAACAGAGCAGTTTGTCAACTATGGCGAAATGATTCTACCGGTCGCGGGCTGCCCAACGGAATAGAGCCGCACGCGAGAACAGGATCGGTCCAAGTGAGTCCAGGCGCATCGCAGAGCGTCCCGGCCCCTGTTATACTTGGAATATCAAGTCTTCTTTCTGCTCAGGAGTCCATCATGCGTGACTTTGTTTCTGAACGTGTTAAAGTTGTTCCCCCGTCCGGTATTCGAAAATTTTTCGACATCGCAGCGACCATGGATGACGTGATCTCACTCGGCATCGGCGAACCGGATTTCGTCACGCCGGATGCTATTTTGCGGGCCGGGATCAAGTCTTTAGAGCACGGTCACACTCACTACACCAGCAACAGCGGCACAAACGAACTGCGCCGCGCGATCTGCCATTATCTTCAACGGCTGTACGACATTGAATACAACCCGGACACCGAAATTCTGATCACGGTGGGCGTCAGCGAGGCGTTGTACCTCATGCTGAGTGCCGTCCTCAACCCCGGCGACGAAGTGATCGTGCCGCAGCCTTGTTTTGTTTCGTATACGCCGGAAGTCATCTTCGCTAACGGCGTTCCGGTGGTGATCAACACCTCGGTTGAAAATGATTTCCAGGTGACCGGCGCAGAAGTCGAAGCCGCGATCACTCCGAAAAGTAAAGTCCTGCTGATCGGGTACCCAAACAACCCCACCGGCGCGGTCATGACCCGCGAACGGCTGGCAGAGATCGCGGCAGTAGCCGAAAAACACGATCTATTGGTGATCTCCGATGAGATTTATGACCGGCTGGTCTACGGCATCGATCACACGCATTTTGCCACTCTGCCAGGGATGCGCGAGCGCACCGTCGTATTAGGCGGATTCAGCAAAAGCCATGCCATGACCGGTTGGCGGCTGGGATATGCGGTTGGCCCGGTGGACTTGATCTCAGCGATGCGCAAAATCCACCAGTATACGATCATGTCTGCGCCGACTACCGCACAAATGGCCGTCGCGGACACCATCGGCCATGTAGAAGACGATGTGGAACGGATGCGGGTCGAGTATGATCGCCGCCGCCGTTTGATCGTGCAGGGACTCAATGAATTAGGGCTGGCCTGTTTTGAACCGCGCGGGGCATTTTACGCCTTCCCCAACATTCGTGCTTCGGGTTTGGACGAACAGGCTTTTGCCGAGACGCTGCTCGAAGAAGAGCGTGTCGCCATGATCCCTGGTTCGGCATTTGGCGAGTCGGGCGCGGGTTTCGTGCGGGCGTGTTACGCGACCAACTACGAAAAGATCGAAGAGGCGCTGGAACGGCTGCGCCGTTTTATGCAGCGGCACGGATAGGATCACAACCCGACTCTCAGTTGCGCAGACGGCCTTTTTGCACCAAAATCCCAGAGATGAATCGATCACTGGGGCAGCGCAGGAGTAAAGACAGTGCAAAACGAAGAACGAGAACTGATCGTCAATGCCGTTAATCAGATTATGATCCAGCGGGCCAAAACCCAGGCCAGTCTATCGAATGCGCTCAAAGAATTTTCAGCCCGGTTGTTTTCCGGTCTTGAAAATGTATTGGACGAACTCGACTCGAAGGGGGTGCCAGGGGTAGGGAAGTATCGCCGCCTGGTCCACCCGGCAGGCAGTGGGATGGAAGGCTTCCAGATGTTTGTCGAAGACTGGAGCGTTATCTTCGTACCTCTGTTAGGGTTTGCCCGGCCTAACCCGCAAGATGAAGCGCGGATCACTACTGCCCAGTTTAAAGAACCGTGCGCCCGTATTGCCGTCTTTTTGACCGACAACCCGCAAGGGAATGCCTTTTATGACTTTTTGATCTTCCAAGATCATTCGTGGTTTGCCTGGGGGTATGGTTGGCCTAAGCAGCAGTCGGACATCGAAAACACCGATTTTGAAGGCTTAGCGGTAGACCTGGTCCATGGGTTCATCTCTGATATTTTTGTCACCTGGAATGTCCGCGATACAACCTCGCTGACGGTAGCGCTTGATCCCAAAAAACACCCCTATATCTTTGGGCTGCCCGGCGAAGAACGACAGAGCGGATCTTAAACAACCACCCAATCCATAACCTCTCAAAGCGCGGCGAATCCGGTTGAATATCGGACCACCGCGCTTTTTTTGTAAACTAGTCGGAATCAAAGTAACGCCTTAATCAGATTCTTAGCCAAAGCTTGAAAATCGAGATTTTGAGATTCCTGATTCACAAAATGGAATTAGAATCGCCCACCTTAAAATTTCTGTGATTCACGAAAATTTTAAGGTGGGATAATTCAAAATATCCCACATATACCACACACCCCCATATATAGCCCCTTTGAGACAGCTTACCCCCCATATGTGGTGGTGATACCCCCACTGACTCAATATCGACTCGATCTCTTTCTGGATTTTGTAATTTTTAATCTTTAGTCAAAAATCGCCAACCTTAAAAAATTCAAAAATTTAAGGTTGGAGGGTTGAATCTCATTGAGTTCTGTCACGGAATTTGTTAAAATGAATTTACTCCATTGGGACTCACAGGTCCCAGACGATTGGTGCTCAGCAGAGGGTCGAGCATCCGGTCGGTAAACTTACCGCGCAAAAAGCGGTTCTGACATCGTTAGACTGTAGACAAATGCATAATTTGAACGTGTGATGGGCTGAATAAGCTTTTTTTGGCCCCTATAGAAGATTTGTTGCTTTTTAACGGCGCTCTTTTTTGAGGGTAGGTTGAGATGTTAACCGCAAAAGAGGCCTGGCAAGCTACGCTAGGCCAATTACAGCTCCAACTCAACCGTGCCACCTTCGACACCTGGCTCAAAGGTGCTGAGCTGTTGGCGTATGAGGACGGCGAATTTATCGTTCGCGTGCGCCATGCCTATGCAAAAGACTGGCTGGAGAGACACCTATCGAGCCAGATTAACCAGGCCCTCACCTCCGTTTTCCAGCGCACCGCGCAGGTGAATTTTGTGGTTTACCTGCCCAACCGCCAGACGGACCGCGCCGAAGTCGGACCGCTGTTTGCCTCTGAACATAAAACTGAACCCTCTCCACTTGCCGCGAAATATACCCGGCAGCTTGAAGAAGAAGCCGCGCTGCCCGACAACGATTATTCGGAATGGGACCCGCGTGTTTCTAACATCCGTTATAACGAGCCAGACAACCGAGCAGACAACCGGCAGATGTTGGATCGCCACTATACGTTTGAATCGTTTGTGGCAGGGCCAAGCAACCAACTGGCCTATGCCGCTGCGCAGGCTGTCGCTGCCGATCCGGGTGTGCGGTATAACCCACTGGTGATCTACGGCGGGACCGGGCTGGGCAAAACGCATCTGCTGCAAGCTATCGCGCAGAGCAGCCAACGGTACAACCGGCAGGTGATCTACATCACCGCCGAAGCCTTTACCAACGAGCTGCTTACGGCCATCCGTGCTCACAAAACCGAAGAAATCCGCGAGCGTTATCGTAATGTCGATCTGCTGCTGATGGACGATTTCCAGTTTATCGCGGGCAAGGCCAGCACCGAAGAAGAGTTTTATCACACCCTCAATGCGGTTCTCAGCCAGGGCGGTCAGATTGTTGTGACCAGCAACCAACACCCCGGCGGAATGGACCGGCTGGACGAACGGCTGCGCTCGCGGATGCAAGGCGGGTTGATGGTCGATGTGCAGCATCCTGAACCGGCGACGCGGTTATCAATCGTGCACTTGAAAGCGATGGAGCAGGGGGTAACGCTGCCGGATGATGTGGCGTACACGCTGGCCTATCATCCCACCTGTAATGTCCGCGAACTCGAAGGTTTGCTCACCCAAGTTCTGGCTCGTGCCACTCTGACCGGGCATCTGCTGACCGCCGGCCTGGCGCAGCAGGTCGTCCATAACCATCTGAACACGGCGCTCCCGGCGACAAACACACCGTCGCCTGCCGTTCCTACTTCGACAGGGCCAATCGCAGCCCCACTGCCCCCCCGCCGCCGCACCGCGCACCTGTCAGAAGTGCTGGCGGCTACTGCCAATTATCACCAGCTTTCGCTCGATGAACTGCTGAGCAAACGCCGCACGAAAGAAATCGTGCGCGCCCGGCAGATCGCTATGTATCTCGCCCGCGAAGAGACCGAAGCCTCACTGCCCGAAATCGGGGATGTTTTTGGTGGGCGCACTCATACCACAGTTTTGCACGGTTATGAAAAGATCGCCGCCAGCATTGAAGCGGACGCTGAACTGCGCCAGGAAGTCGATCGCATCCGCCACCAGCTTTATTCCTTCGATCAAAGCATCAACTGAAGTTCCTCCCACCAAGACCAATTTTGATCACCGGGTCGCAGCAGCGATCATTTTGAGGTTTGGGCGATCCTCAAGATCAACCCCCGGTGTTTTTTATTGGTGGAACATTTTGAAGATTCATCATCTATTTGACAGCCCATAGTCTACAAACCCGTCGAAAAGTTATGAACAGGCTGTGCATAACCTGTTCATAACTCACCCAAATCTGTGCATAACCTGTGCATAACCTGTTCATAACTTTTTTATCCCACAAAAACCCACCAACACCATATATGGGGGTCTGAGGCGGATTCACCCCCCATATATAGGGGGAGATGCATTAAACAGATAAAATCGATTATTAAACCCCTGTTCATAACTCAGAAAGTTATGAACAGGTTATGCACAGGTTGGAAAAGTTATGAACAGGTTATGCACAGCCTGTTCATAACTCAAAACGGCATCTTACAAGATTCTGTACCACCATATATGGTGGTGAGTCATGACCCAGTACCCCCATATATAGGGGATAGGCGCATCATAAACCCCAAGCTTTACCACCTGATCCCTCTCCAAAACCGAGTTATGCACAGGCTGGTGCGCTACTACTACTACTACTAAAAGAAATTAAAAGAATCCACTGGATAAAAATTCTGATCTTCGCCATATCCCACACCCCTATAACGCAGTAAGGAATTGCCCGATTGGGGGGGATTGTGTAGTATCAAAGTACCTAACCTGATTTTTCAGCACCTGGGAGCGCACAAAAAAGATGTCTGCCAGCCATAACGCGCTATTCAACCAATATGAGCACGAAGTTCGCCGCTTAAATCGCCTGGTGGAAGTCAGTTTAGCTCTTAACTCCACCTTAGAACTGCGCCCACTGCTGACAATCATTATGGACCATGCTGCTGAAATCACCGGGGCAGAATCCGCGTCGGTGATGTTATATGACCGCAAAACCGACCAGCTTCGTTTTGTCGCGGCGACGACACAAAGCCCGGTGACTAAAGAACTGCTCAACATTCCAGTACCGCTAGAGAACAGCATCGCTGGAACTATTCTGCGCGAAGATCGGGCAATTGTGGTGGATGATGTTTCCACCGATCCGCGCCATTATCGCAAAGCCGATGATCAAAGCGGGTTTGATACTCGCTCGCTGTTAGGGGTGCCGATGCGCTCCAAAGATCATATCATCGGCGTCTTGGAGGCGGTCAACAAAATTCAGGGCGGCTGGACTGAAGATGATCAGCGCAGCCTGCTCGTATTGGCCTCTCAGGCGGCGATTGCGATTCAGAACGCGCAGATGATGGAGCAGCTTCAGCGCGCTTTTAATGAACTGGATCAGCTTGATAAACTGAAAAATGATTTTATTGCTATCGCCTCTCACGAACTCCGCACGCCGCTCAGCGTGATTTTGGGCTATGCGACGTTTCTTAAAGAAGAGGCACAAGGCGAGGTCGGCGCTCACGCCAGTGCCGTGCTGAACAGCGCGCTGCGAATGCGCAATCTGATCGAAGATATGACCAATCTCCGTTATCTGAAATTGGGCGAGGCCGAACTCAAGCGTGAACATCTCCCGCTGGCGGCGCTTTTTCAGGCGGCGCAGAACGATGTCCAGGCGTTGGCCCAGGCCAAAGGGCATAACCTTCAGGTCGAAACACCCGACGTGAGCGTGGTGGTAGTGGTAGATCGGGTAAAGTTCGGCATGGCCTTAACCAATCTGCTCAACAATGCGATCAAATTTACGCCCAGCGGCGGGCAAATTCGCTTGACCTATAATCTTAAGCCGGGATCGGTCTGGATTATCGTGCAAGATACCGGGGTGGGGATTCCGCAAGATCAGCTTGAAAAGATATTTGAAGAATTTCATCAGGTTGAGGATCACATGACGCGGCGGCATGGCGGGATGGGCCTGGGTCTATCGATAGCCAGGGCGCTGGTCGAGGCACACAGTGGGCGCATTTGGGCCGAAAGCCAGGGGCCCAATCACGGCAGCACCTTTTTTATCAACCTGCCGCTGCCGCGCTGATTTATAAGCCGGGGTAGTCGAGCATCAAAACTTCCAGCGCCAGCCGGATGTTTACATTACTTCTCAGATATTGCAAGGTGCGCCGCGTGGCATTGAGCGCATCCTGCGCCGCATCCGTCCCGAACCGGTTAGCGAGTTGGACAATCGCCCCGGCGTGATCCGCATTCGTGATCGGGGATCGGCTGTCGGCGGCGACCAATAACACATCACGCCAATATCCCTGCCAGAGATCTAAAATAGTCAAGAGAGCTGTTTTTTCGGCGGGCATGTCTTCGGCCAGCGCGAAGCGCGCCCGCCGATTGCCCTTGAGCGCCTGCTCAAGCAGTTCTAAGGCAGCCTTACGCTGATCTAGCTCGGCTGGGTCCTGTATCGTCCGAATCGCCCATCCTATCCGCCCCCCAGAGATTTGCGCCAGAGTCTTCGCCACATCGGATGGAGCATTCCAACCCTCTGCCAGCGCATTCTGCACCGTTTGGATGGGCAGCGGGCGTAAATGAAACGGTTGGCAGCGCGAGATAATCGTCGGCAGCAGCGCATCAGGATTGTTGGCGGTCAGGATCAGGATCACGTTAGAGGCGGGTTCTTCCAGCGTCTTGAGCAGGGCATTGGCGGCGGCTTGCTGCGCCTCGTGGAAACGGCGCAAAATCGCCACGCGATAGCGGGCTTCATAGGGGCGAAGGGCCAGCGTTTGCTGCAAGCCGCGCACCTGCTCGATCTTCAATGTGCCGCCTACGGTTTCCGCTTCGACCAGTGTGATATCAGGGTGCGCGTTGCGAGCCGTCAGCGTGCAGGATCGGCATTGACCGCAGGGTGGGTTGGGTCCGGTGCAGTTGAGCGCCATCACAAACGCGCGCGCTAGGGTAGTTTTGCCAATGTGATCCGGGCCGGTGAACAGGTAAGCGTGCCGGACTCGCCCATGCTGGATCGCGCGATCCAACTGGGTGATAGCCCATTCATGTCCGATCACCGGCCAATGCGACTCTGCTGTCATAAGGTTTAGATTTCCCGTTTAGAACCCTACAAAATCCTGCGGATTGCGCGTATTCCAGTTCGCGTCACGAATCTCGAAATGCAGATGTGGGCCGGTGCTGTTGCCGGTGTTGCCGGACGCTCCAATCGCGGCCCCAGCGCTGACCTGTTGGCCGCACCGGACGCTGACATTGTTCAGATGGCCGTACATCGAAAACGCGGAACCATGCGCGATGACCACGAGATTACCATAACCGGTCCCATTCGACCCGGCGAAAACCACCGTCCCTCCACCCGATGCATAAACCGGCGTGCCGATGTCGGCTGCCAGATCAACCCCCTGGTGTCCATCAGGAGAATAACCCTGCATCCATTGGTAATTGGCAATCGGGCGGCTGTAAGGCGGGCTGCCGCCCTGCACATCGGCAGAGCAACCCCACAGGCTGTATGTGCCAGTGACAACGCCGCTTGCTCCCCCTGCATTGACGTTCGGATTGGGCGGCAGCAGATTCACCCGCTCAGCTTCACCGCCAGGGATAACCACCCACATGCCTTTGACCAGCAGCGTATCGGGTGAGGATCCAAACAGGTCGTTGTATTCAGAATCGATAATAGCGAAGGGATCAACCTTGAACTGTTCGGCGACGGTACCGATAGAAACTGGTTCGGTGACTTCGAGATAGACCCCGTCTTGCGGCAGGATGTTTAGTTGGTTGCCGGGACGCAGCGGCACGATCTTACTTTTTTTATTGGCCCACACCAGCGAATAAATGTCGGTTAACCCAAAATTGGACGCGATACTTTCGAGCGTGTCGCCGCTGTTTACCGTGTATTGGATCACTTCGGTG